>WFMT01000203.1 GCA_015488975.1 Campylobacteraceae bacterium
ACAAACGGTAGGTTGAAAAATATAGGGTCATGAGTAGCAATAAGTATAGTCTTTTTTTCGCCATGTAATTCTTTTATAAATTCTAAAAAATTTGTCGATAATTTAGTATCAAGATTTGCTGTAGGCTCATCTGCAAGTATAATTTTAGGATTATTCACTAATGCTCTTGCTATGGCCACTCTTTGTTGCTCGCCACCTGAAAGGCTTTTTGCCAAATCATTCTTTTTATGATATATAGAAAATTTTTCCATACTTTTTTTTGCTTTATTCTCTATCTCAACTCTTGGCAAGTTAGATGGAATAAGAGGCAAAATTACATTTTCAAAAACACTTAAAGTTGGCACAAGATTAAACTTTTGGAAAACAAAGCCTATATTTTCTCTTCTATAAAGCGAAGCAAAATTATCTGGAAGTTTTGCTATCTTCTTGCCATCAACTTCAACATCACCACTAGTAGGCTTTAAAAGAGCAGCAACAATGGCAAGCAGTGTGCTTTTGCCACTACCGCTTGGTCCTTTTAAAATTGTCAAATTTCCATCTTTAACATTGAAGCTTATATCTTGCAGTGCTATTGTCTGGTTAATCTTACCTGCATTAAATACTTTATTTACTTTTGTTACATTTATCATCTTATTACCTCATCAGCTTCGAGAGTAGCTGCTACCCAAGAAGGTATTATCGTTGCAGCCAAATACAAAGGAACGGTAGCAAAAAATATCAATATTATTGTCTGAAAATCAACAACAAAAGGAAGTTTAAAAGCCGGTTTCAATATAGAATATCCTGTGAAAATATCTCTTATAAGCGGAGCATCAAGGATATAAACATAAAATATTGCAAATGTTATTGCTAAAAAGAACGAAACTACAGATATAATACTTGCTTCATAAAATTTTTGTAAAATTACATCTCCAATTTTCCATCCGACAGCTTTTTGAACGCCAATCTCTCTTTTTTCATCACTGCTTAATCCACTGGCTTTATCATATATAATTATAAAAAATGTAAACAAAACTATGATAAACATTGCTAAAAATATACCGCTTTTATAATCGAAAATATTATTATAAGATATCCTTAAATCATTTTTTGTAATCATTCTGCTATCAGGGTACATTAACTCCAATTTAGAAGCAATTTTTGCGACTTCTTTTGGATTTGGAACCCTAAGAGTTATATCTGTTGCTTCATTGTTTTTCATACCAAATATCTTTCTTGCATTTTTATTGCTAAGAAGTATAATATCGTTTGACTCCAAACTTGTAGCACCTTTAAATGTCCCAGCTATATAAACTTTTTTAAAACCGCCATTTGGTTCGATAAAGTCAAAATATTTGTTATAATAATTTTTTTCCAATATTTTTTTTACACCATCGCCTACAATCATAGTATCGCTTTTATCAAAAATTTTTTTATCAAATTTATTTACTATTTTTTGTATAGATTTTTTATAATTTGGACTAAATCTGCTAACTCCGACTACCGAAAAATTTACACCGGCATTTTTAAAATAATAATATCCCCAGACTCTTGGTGTTACTTCAGAAACACCCGGAATATTTGCAATCTTACTGATTCTATCAATATTTATATTCTGGACTCTTCCTGCTTGAAGTTTTTGCATAACAATATCCGGTAAAGATTTTAGTGTCAGATTTAACTCATATTTAATAGAATTTGATATAAAAAATACGCAAGAAAGTAAAAATATTAAAATGAAAAATATAATTAATATAAATACATTTTTCGCCCCTCTTCTTTTCAATGAGCTAAGAGCATATTCAAACAAAAACAGATTGAATAATTGATTCATGTTAGTGTACCTTTATAATATTTGGAGTAATATTTACAACATTCGATGGTGCATATACAAATGTAGTTAGATAATGACTGAATGAAACAGGGTCTTCATTGAATATAGAAAATATATCACTAAGACTTCTATGTCTTATGTATCTAACCTCAGTTGATATAGATAAATCTGGAAGTCCGATGCTTTTTACAAAGATATTTTTCTCTTCTTTGTGCTTATTCTGTAAACCAAGATAAGTAATCTCTGTACCCAAGAATACAATAATCAAACTACAAAAAGCTACAAAATATTTTAGGATTTTATTCATTTTATCTGATTTTATTTATCAAGTTTCCACACAATATCATCATTTAATTTATGAAATTGTTTTATCTCTTTCCCGAAATGATCTTTTTTAAAACTTTTAGCTTCTTTAAGTGTTTTAAATGGAATCAATTCATTGCCCATAGGCCCTAGTATATTACTTCCTATAACATAATAAGCCTTCGTAGCATCTATTCCTTTTTGAGTATAATAATCAGTAACTATCATCTTTGTTATACTGTGTCTAAACTTCATGATTTTATAATCACCATAATCATCAGGATTAAAATAAAATTTCATCATATCCTTAACACCGTCAAAACTAAGATGATGGATTTTTCCATTTTTCTTGAAAAATATCTGAGCAGCCCACCTTGGGTATTTATATACAAGCATACCACACACCGGACATTTATCGCCTCTGTGTACTATAACTTGACCAAAAGACTTTCTTTTAACCCTTTTTACATCCCAAAGATAAAGACTAACTGCCAATAACTGTTTTTTACTTAAATCACCACAAAGATTATGTTCTTTTATATTTTTTTGCAGGGTCTTTATATTTTTATATTGATTAAATTTTATAATTTTTTTACAAACTTTATTATAAATATTTTTTCCTATAGGATAATATATAATTTTTTTATCGGCATTGCTTATGGCAAAAACATATTCTACAAATAAGACAGTAATCAAAAACAAAATGATTTTTTTCATTCGAAAATCCCCTTAACAAAAATACAAAATCCTATAAATTATGCTTTGTCTGATAGAATGACACTAATAATATTCTAAGCCATTAGACTTGAAAAGTATAGCATTTTGGTGTTAAGTTATTGTTAATTTTTATAGCTCAACACCATAGAAACTGATATTTTTCTACTATTAATCGAATGGATTAATAACCCAAATCCAGATAGTCAAGTAAATTTTTATTTATTTCTTTAAATGTAACTATTTTTGTACCGCCGTATTTATTCTCAAATATTTTAGCATATTTCATGTTCCTACAAGGCACTAAATCTTCTCCTTTTGGCTGGACAAGGTTACTGCCAAAAACATATACTGCATTTTGAGCTTTTATCCTTTTACCTGTTAAATACTCTTGTACATACATTGTCTTAATATTTGATGAAAGAAAACCGGTTTCTTTAAAGTGTTTTTGATGAAAATATACCAACATCATAGATTTAACTGAAACAAATTGTACCACTTGTCCATTATCCAATTTTGCCTCACAAATAAATCTTTTAAAGTTTTTAAGAGGAAGTTGATATACAGGATCAACTGCATTTTTATTTAACAACGGCATCTCAACCGCAAAAAGTCCGACGGACAACATCAACATAACCAGTAAAAATTTCTTCATAATACTCTCCTAATATTTTAATAAAATTAAGTCAAACAACATACTCGTCTTCTATAGATATCGAAGTAACCTTAGCGTTATATCACTGAACTTCATAATTTTTCTTCCACCATGCTTTTTTTCAAATAATTTAGCATATTTCATATTTTTACAAGCTACCAGATCTCCACCATTTGAAAGTGCCAATCCACTTCCATAAACATACAGTGCATTTTTAGCATTTATTTTATCACCGCTCACATAACCTTGGACATATATATTTTTTATCTTTGATGATAAAAAGCCAGCTTTTATATAATGTTCTTGATCATTATAAACTAACAACATTGACTGTGCTGATATAAATTGAACGACTTTACCATCAGTTAACTCTGCTTCACATAAAAATCTACTTTGTTTAATAGGAACTCTATATACCGGATCAATCTCATGCTTATTTAAGAGTATTAATTTATCAGCCAACAGAGCAAAAGAAAACAATACAATAATTAAA
>WFMT01000204.1 GCA_015488975.1 Campylobacteraceae bacterium
GAGATAAAGTTACATACAAAAGCGCTATAAGAGAAGAAGATAGAGATATAGATAGATTTGTCGAGGACAGGAGGCTTGATGCTTTTGAACCTATAAATTTAAACTAAATTTAAAACTATCCAAAAGAAAGTGAGCTTTTTATAAAGTTTTACTTTCTTTTCTTGGGTATAGGAAAGGTTAGGAAAAAAACTGTTTTTTCATTTGGAGTTGATTCTACTTTTATCTTTATGTTATACTCGTTGCAGACACTTTTTACTATATCCAGACCCAGACCAAAACCGCTTTCACTATTATTTCGTCTTTCAAATCTCTCAAAAATAACCTCTTTATCCTTTTTATTTATTCCCTCGCCTTCATTGACTATGCAAAGTGTGTAATCTTGTAATATAACTTCAATAATGCTATTTTTAAAACCATATTTTATAGCATTGGAAATGAGATTGTTGATAATTTTTTGAATCCTAAATTTATCCAAAAATACAAGCGTAGTCTCAATATCACATTTTATATTCATATTTTTACTTTTTGCAACTTCATCAAAAAATCTAACACTTTCCTCTACCAATTCTTTTAAATCAAAATTTTCATTATAAATTTCGTCAATATCTTTAAAAGATACAAAAGATAGAGTATTAAATATTTGAGAGATTAATTTTGTACTAACTGATATATGATTTATGATACGGGGATCTTTTTTGTCAGATTTTTTTAATGATGATACGCTCATCATTAAAGCAGAAACAGGAGTATTTAGCTCATGTGAACTGTCCCGTATAAAACGATTCAATTTTTTTATCCTGATTTTTATAGGTTTTATAAGAATTTTACTTAGCAGGTACCCTATAAAAAGTATAAAAATACTTACTAACAAAATCATGCCAATCAAAAATGTAACTAATTTAAGTTTTTGTTTGTAAGTGCTGTTATCCTCCACAACAATATATGCTACTTTTAGAATAGGTTTTTTAAGTCTGTCAACATGATATATATGCAAGTTGTTTTTATATGCTTTTTTAGAGAGTAGCACACTATTGTCTTTTAAGTTTGAGTATATAATTTTTCCATTTTGATCAAAAAGCCCGATTTTAAATCTATTATTTGGCGGTGTAAACTTGTAAGTAGTTTTATCCATATCTGCTCTCATTAAGTCTTTTTCGATATTTAAAGAAGCACTTCTCATCTGTACGCTACACTGATTTTGTATAGCTACTATTTCTTGGTTATAGTATAAAAAAGCAATTATGGAAATAAGAATAAAACTTGAAAGTGTATATATAGCCAAAAAGCTAAAAAGCGCCTTTTTTTCACTTTTATTCAAAGTAGTATCCACTCCCTCTTATTGTTTTTATTTTATTTTTCCCTAAGATGCTTCTTAAATTTTTTATATAAACTCTTATTGTTGCATCCGTTGGCATGTCTTCATATCTCCAAATATTTTGGATCAATTCATTACTTGAAATAACTATTTTTTTTCTACTACTTAAATACAAAAGTATTTGAGTTTCTTTGTTAGCTAACTGTAAGTTTTTATCTTTAATAGTGAGTAAATTTTTTGAGGGTATTATATATGTTTCAGAGTCTATTTCTATCTTATTGTCACTTTCTATACTAAATCTCTTTTTTATGTTATTGATTCTGAGCTCAAGTTCTTCTAAATCAAAAGGCTTTTTTATATAATCATCACACCCACTCTGAAATCCTTTTTTTAAATGGGCAGTATCTTGGTATGCAGTTATAAGTATAATAGGAGTTGTATCGCTATATGACCTTATATTTTTTACAACATCTATGCCACTTAATTTGGGAACATTTATATCAAGTATCATAAGATCAAATTTATCTGTGCTTGCTCGCTCTATCGCACTCTCTCCATCTTCAACTTGCACAACATCATAAAATTTTTCTTTTAAAAAGCTGACGATAATATCTGATAACATATAATCATCTTCCAAAAGTAATATTCTCACTAAAAACCTCCATTTTGTCCTTTGTATTATAACATTATAAATTCTTAATGTGTAGCTTGTGTTTATTTTGATATAATCAGGAAATTTATATATGGTGAGATTTATGAAAATAAAAGATTTAATACAAAAGAGATTTCTTATTATCGACGGTGCAATGGGGACTCAGATACAAGCTCTTGATGTACCGATAGAAGTATGGGATAAAGCAGAAGGGTGCAATGAGCTTTTAAATATTACTTATAGTGATAAGATTTTAAATATCCATAAAGCTTATGCAAAAGCCGGAGCAAACATCATAAAGACCAATACATTTGGAGCACTTCCCTGGGTTTTAGATGATTATGATTTAAGTGAGAAAACTTATGAGTTGGCTTTTGAAGGTGCAAAGCTTGTAAAAAAGGCTTGTTTGGAATATGAGAGTAAAGATGAGCCGAGATTTGTGGCCGGGTCTTTAGGACCTGGAACCAAACTGCCTTCTCTTGGACATATTAGCTATGATGATATGTATGAAGGATATAAAGTTGCAGTTGCCGGACTTATTGATGGCGGAGCTGATTTGTTTTTGATAGAAACCGCTCAAGATCCTTTGCAGATAAAAGCCTGTATTCATGCTATAGAAGATATTCAAAAAGAGAAAAATGTAAAACTTCCCATTATGATTTCAGTTACAATAGAGCTTTCCGGAACTATGCTTATAGGAACAGATGTTCATACCATAGTTACGATACTCAAACCGTTTGATATATTTTCTCTCGGATTTAACTGCGGCACCGGACCCGAACAAGTTCAAAAGCATTTATTGACATTAAGTAAGCTTTGGGGCAAACCTATAAGTATACATGCCAATGCGGGTCTTCCTCAAAACAGAGGCGGATACACTTACTATCCTATGGGACCAAAAGAGTTTTGTGATATTCAAGAAAAATTTAGTGAAATTGATGGAATTTGTCTTATGGGTGGATGTTGCGGGACAACACCTCAGCACATTTGGGAGCTTTCAAAAAGATTAAAAGGGAAAAAACCACTGTCTCCAAAAGGAAACCAACCTGCCGCAATAGCTTCTTTATTTGAAACAAAAGCTTTAAAACAAGAACCAGCTCCTTTTTTGATAGGAGAAAGATCTAACGCGACCGGCTCTAAAGCTTTTAGAGAACTTCTTTTAAAAGAAGATTATGATGGTACTTTGGCAGTTGCTCAACAGCAAGTAAGAAGTGGGGCTCATGGGATAGATGTTAGTGTGGGATTTGCCGGAAGAGATGAGAGTAAGGATATGAAAGAAGTCCTTAACAGATACACCCAAAAAATCTCCTTGCCTCTTATGCCAGATACCACTCAAGTTGATACTCTTGAAGTGGCGCTAAAGCTTATAGGCGGTAAGCCTATCATTAACTCAGTCAATCTCGAAGACGGCATTGGAAAATTTGATAAAGTGTGTTCACTCGCCAAACGATTTGGTTGCTCTTTAGTTTGTCTAACCATAGATGAGAAAGGAATGGCAAAAACAAAAGAACAAAAGGTTTCCATAGCAAAAAGAATTTATGAACTTGCTACTAAAAAACATGGTTTAAATCCTGAGGACTTGGTGTTTGATTTATTGACTTTTACTGTTGGGAGTGGGGAAGAGGATTATTTCACTGCAGCCATCGATACCATAGAAGCTATAAAAGAGTTTAGTCATCTTCATCCTGAGGTTGGATTTGTACTTGGTGTTTCCAATATCTCTTTTGGTCTGTCTAAACAAGCAAGAGAATACTTAAACTCGGTATTTTTATATCATTGTGTAAATGCCGGTTTGTCAATGGCGATAGTAAATGTAAAAAGTATCATTCCTATGCATAAAATGAGTGATCAGCAAAAAAAAGTTTGTGAAGATTTGCTTTTTAACAAAAGAGATGAAGGAGATCCTCTTTTTAAATTTATTGATTATTTCTCAGATGTAGTTGAAACAAACAAAGATGAAGAAGATGAAGCTTATAAAAAAATGAGCAATGAAGAAAAGCTTGCAAAACTGCTAATTGATGGTGATAAAGAGAGAATGATGCCACTTTTGGCTGAAGTAAAAGATGTGATTGAGCCTCAAAAGATAGTCAACGAGATACTCATAGATGCTATGAAAGTTGTTGGCGAGCTTTTTGGAAGCGGACAGATGCAACTTCCTTTTGTTTTGCAATCAGCTGAAGTTATGAAAGCATCAGTTGACTACTTAAATCCATACTTGCCAAAAGTTGAAAAATCAAGTAAAACTACCTTGATAATAGGAACTGTCAAAGGAGATGTACATGATGTTGGTAAAAATTTAGTTGATATTATTCTTAGCAACAATGGCTACAAAGTGATAAATTTAGGGATAAAAGTTGATTTGGATGATTTTATAAAAGCTTATAAAGAACACAATGCAGATGCTATGGGAATGAGTGGGCTTTTAGTCAAATCAACCGCAGTTATGAAAGAAAATCTTGAAACTCTCAAACAAAAAGGGATAAAAATTCCTATACTTTTAGGTGGTGCTGCATTGACAGATAAGTTTATAGAAGAGTTTTGCAGACCTATCTATGATGGTCCTATATTTTACTGCAAGGATGCTTTTGAGGGTATTGAAGCTATGAGCAGGATAGAAAAAGGAGATTACAACACTGCTTTTAAAAGAGTTAAAGCAAATGAACAGATAAAAAAAGAGCCGCAAAAAGAGTTGCCGCCCATCCCTGCTTATAGGGATATAAAGATGCCAAGTCGTGATATATTGATACCCACTCCTCCATTTTGGGGGAAAAGAGTGCTTAAGACAGATATAAAAGAGATAGCGTATGAATGGATAAATCATAAAATGCTTTTTAAAAGAGCCTGGGGATATACAAACAAAGGAAAAACAAAAGAGCAAAAACAAAAGCAAAGAGATGAAGAATTGTGGCCACTTTATGAGAGAGTAAAAAGAGATATAGAAAAATTGGATTTATTTAAACCGACTTTGATATATGGATATTACCCGGTAAGAGGATATAAGGATGAGATATATTTTTTTGATGAGAATGAAGGGTATTTTAGTGAAAAGGAGGTAAATAAAGAGCCTTTAAAGGATATAAAACAAAGAGCTGTGAAAGTATTAAAACTTCCAAGACAAAGAAGAAAACCATATAGATCTCTTAGCGATTATCTTGCGCCTAACAGACATGATGTGTTAGCTCTGACTTGTGTTAGTGCTGGAGAAGAGTTCAGCAGATATGAGCAAGAACTTTTCAAAAAAGGAAGTTACAAAGAGTATCACTTAATACACGGCATCAGCGTAGAGTTAGCTGAAGCATTGGCAGAAGTTATACATAAACAAATAAGGCTTGAGCTTGGGATTGCCAAAAACGAAGGTCATACCCTAAGAGATGTGAAAATGTCAGCTTATCAAGGGTGTAGATACTCCTTTGGATATCCTGCATGTCCAAATCTTGCTGATAATAAACTGATATTTGATTTTTTAAAGCCTGAAGAGTTTGGTATAACACTTAGTGAGTCTTATCAAATGCATCCGGAGCAAACAACTTCTGCTTTGGTTTTTCACCATAAAGAAGCTATGTATTTTAATGTAAATTAACAAATTCTAAACAATACACAACAATACAATAATTGATGTTGATATGATAATATCAATATATCTTGATATTTAAGTATTATTATGTTAATATATCAAAAATTTGTTTTACAAGGTTGCAAAATGGATAAAAAGGTATTGGTTATGTGCAGTGGAAATAGTTGCAGAAGTATCATCGGTGAAGCTCTTGTCAATAAGTATTTAGATAATATAAAAGCTTATAGTTGCGGCATAGCACCAACTGGAAAAGTAAATCCTAATGCTAAAAAAATTTTAGAATTATATTCGGCATGGGACGACACTCTTTATTCAAAACACTTGGATGAAGTTATAGATATTCCTTTTGATTTGGTTGTTACAGTCTGCGATCAGGCTAAAGAAAGTTGTCCTGTATTTCCAAAATCTGTTAAAAAAATTCACATAGGCTTTGAGGATCCTGACGGGAAAGATTTTGATGAATTTGAAAAAACTTATAGACTTATAAAAAAGGAACTTTTAAAAGCAATAAAAAAGGAAATATCAAAATGAAAAAAACTATTTTCACTATATTAATTATCACAACAACTCTTTTTGCAAATTTTTATAATTTGAAACCGATAAAAATAACAAAAGATATCCATTGTGTTATAGGCGCTTTTGCACCTCCAACAAAACAAAATTTAGGTTTTGTTTCTAATGTTTGCTATGTAAATATGGGAAAGAACATAGTAGTTTTAGATGCGGGTCCTACATACAACTTTGCAAAAGAATTATATGGTGTTATCAAAAAGGAATATCCTAAGAAAAAAATCTCTTATGTTATATTATCAAATTTTCATGACGACAGAGTACTTGGGGCTTCATTTTTTAAAGCACAGGGAGTAAAAATTATTGGATACAAAACTATCATCAAAGATATGAAAAAATACAAATCAAAATTTGACAGAATCAAAAAAATCATTCCAAAAAATGTTTATGCTAATACAAAGCTTGTAAAGCCTGATATATTAGCAGACAATGGATACAAAGTAAAAGGAAGTAAAAAAACACTTATTATACTAAAACCGAGTAAAATATCTGAAGAGAGCTCTGACATAGCAATATATAGCAAAAAAGACAGTTTCTTGTTTGTTGGCAATATGGTATTTAACAACAGAATGCTAAATTATAGAAAAGAGTCTAGCGTAAATGGTTGGATAAAGGCACTGAAAAAACTTGCAAAACTTCATGCAAAATACTTTTTTGGAGGACATGGAAATATTTATGGAAAATACGCATACAAAACTACACTAAACTATCTTGAAGCGCTTAAAAAAGGTGTTGAAAAAGCTATAAAAGAAAATATTGATGATAGCGAACTGGTTAAAAATATCAATATGAAAAAATTTAGCCATTTAAAATATTTTAACAAATTAAATTATAATGCCATACACAACTGTTATGATCAATTACAGTGGCAATAAAACAATAGCATCATTTATGCTATACTTATCAAAAATCTTTCTTAAAAGGTAAAAAATGAATGGCAAAAAAAGAGCAGACATTAAGATAGGAGCAGAAGTCGAAATAGTGCTTAAAAAAGATCAAAAAAGTGGAATTCTCACAAAAGGTATAGTCAAAGATATTTTAACTAATTCCCAGATTCACCCGCACGGAATAAAAGTTAGATTGCTTGGTGGTGAAGTCGGCAGGGTTAAAAAGATACTGTAATGACTCTTTTTATAGATGGGGATGCCCTGCCAAATTTACTTAAAAATATCTTAATTCGCTCCATAAAGAGACTTGATCTAAATACCATAGTCATATCAAATAAAAAAATAAGTATCGGCGACTCTAAAAATGTAACTTACAAAATAGTAAGACAAGGCATAGATGAAGCTGATAATCTTATAGTGGATCTACTAACCAAAGGCGACATAGTTATCACTTCTGATATACCTCTTGCAGATAGAGTCGTGCAAAAGAAAGCATACGCCATTGACCATCGGGGTATACTCTATGACGAGGAAAATATCAAATCCTATCTGGCAATGAGAAATCTAATGCAAGAGATAAGACAAAGCGGAGAAAAAACAAAAGGACCAGCACCTTTTTCAAAAAAGGATATTCATAACTTCGCTACCACCTTCAACAATCTCTTGGCAAAAAAAATTCAAAAATAGTATGCTTGATACCTCTTTGCTCGTTACCATCGGAACAATCCTTTTTATTTGTAGCACTATACAAGGAGCAGTAGGATTTGCTTTTAATATATTTGCCATACC
>WFMT01000205.1 GCA_015488975.1 Campylobacteraceae bacterium
ATAGCTGTAAGTGGTGCGACCGATGCCGCTAGAGCAGCTGCGGATATAGTTTTGATGGCACCTGGCCTAACTGTTATAGTTGATGCGATTGAACAGGCGCGTATTGTATTTGAAAGGATGAAGAGTTATGTTATTTATAGAATTACAGAGACTATAAGAATTATACTTTTTATTACTTTAGCAATTGTTATATTTAATTTTTATCCAATAACCGCTATTATGATTATATTATTGGCACTTTTGAATGATATACCTATTATGGCTATTGCTTATGATAACACAAGAGTTCGACCAAAACCAGTCAGGTGGAATATGAAAAGTGTGTTTGTCCTCTCAAGTTGGCTTGGTATTGCTGGTGTAATTAGTTCATTTACACTTTTTTATATAGTCATGGTGTATGTAAAAGCACACCCTAGTTCAATCTTTTTTCCGGCACTTCCTGCTGGAGTAAATGTTTCAGATACAAAATCATATCTTGGTTTTGTGCAGACAACATTTTTTATTAATTTGATTATAGCAGGGCACTATACAATATTTAATACAAGAATTGCAGATTGGTTTTTTAAAAGAGCATGGCCGTCTTGGCAGTTACTTGGAGCATCATTTATAACTGCATTCGCAGGAACAATAGCTGGTGTATATGGCTTTGATATTATGACTGCTGTTGGCTGGAAATGGGCTATATTCGTTTGGATATATGCTTTTGTTTGGTTTGTTTTTAATGATATTGTAAAAATGGGAATCATAAAGTATTATAAAAAAAGATTTGGCGAAGAAGCAATGTGATTGCATAAAATTTTGAACAAAAGGGTATTGAAAATGAAAAAGAAAGAATATAAGAAAGAATTGTATGATTTGCAAATCGAGCTTGTTAAATTTCAAAAAGAGATTATCAAAAAGCATTTAAAAGTTTGCATAGTTTTTGAAGGAAGAGATACTGCCGGAAAAGATGGAACGATCAAAAGATTTATAGAGCATTTGAGTCCGAGAGAAGCGAGAGTTGTCGCTCTTGGGAAGCCAAGTGATAAAGATAAAAGCTCATGGTATTTTCAAAGATATGTACCTCATCTTCCAAGTGGAGGGGAGATAGTCTTTTTTAACCGAAGTTGGTATAACCGAGCTGGAGTTGAAAAAGTGATGAATTTTTGTACCAAAAAAGAATATGAAAACTTTATCCAAGAAGTTGGCAGTTTTGAGCGACTTTTGGTGCATTCTGGTATATTATTTATCAAGTATTATCTTGATATTAGTAAAAATGAGCAAAAACAGAGGTTAAAGAGTAGAAAAAAAGATCCACTAAAACAGTGGAAAATAAGTCCTATTGATATGCAAGCTCAAAGGTATTGGGACTCTTACTCAAAAGCAAGAAATGAAATGTTCGATAAAACAACATTTGATTTTGCTCCTTGGTTTGTAGTTCATACTGATGAAAAAAAAGAAGCAAGAATAAATATAATCAAACATTTCCTTTCACTTATGAGTTATCCTGGTAAAAATAATGATGTATTGGTTTATAAAAATGATATAATATATAAATTTGAACAAAAATGTTATAAAAAAGGTTTGATTTATTCATAACTGACTTTACGCACTAAACACATATCTGAGCAAAAAGAGAAAGTGTTATATGCGAGATAGATTTTTGAAAGCATAGCTTTTGCTAAGGTTAAAAATCTAAGTTAGTAAATTAAGGTAGGCTTGACAATGAATATTAATGTAGATTTTATAAATTTTATAGTAACCGTGGTATTTAGTTTTTTGGTAGGACTTGAGATAAAAACTTATAGGATTCAATTTCATGATGATTCCAAAAGTTACTTTTTCGGAACAACTAGGACTTTTACATTTGTAGGAATATTAGGATTTGTATTTTATAGGATTGATTTAAGTGTTTATCTTGTTGTTCTGGCAGGATTAACTTTGCTGTATAGTCTTTTTTATTTTCAAAAATTACAAGCTCACAGGCAAAGTATTCTTTTATATTTGGTGATGCTTATTGTATATAGTTTTGGACCTCTTAGTGTGAAATTTCCTATTTGGATGGATGCATTGGTTTTTGTTATAGTGGTGTTTGTATTAAATGCAAAAGAAGAAATTCACAAATTTAGTATAGATTTTAATACTTATGAATTTGAAATACTTGGCAAAATGATACTTCTTTCAGCAGTAATATTGCCACTTTTGCCAAAAAATAATGTTATACCGTATATACCTTTATCTCCATTTAAGATATGGCTTGCAGTTGTTGTTATATCAGCTATTAGCTATGCCGGATATATAGCGCAAAAATATTTTTTCCCTACAAAAGGATTTTTTTTAACAGGTCTCATAGGAGGCACTTACTCTTCAACAGCAACAACAGTAGTTCTTTCAAGAAAATCAAAAGAGTTAGGCAAAGATAATGTGATAGATGCAGCTATTATAGCTGCAACTTCGGTAATGTATATCAGGCTTATCATAGTTGCTATGATTTTTAATATGACCATTGCAAAAGTTATAGCTTTACCGTTTATTGTGTTATCGGTTGTCGGTTTTATCATCTCATTTTTTTATTTGAGAGCGGGAAAAAAAGGTGTTGTGGTTTCAAATATAGTTGATAAAAATCCATTGGAGCTTGGAACAGCATTTATATTTGCTTTTTTGTTTGTAATTATGATAATGCTAACGCATTTCATAACAATACATTACGGCTCATCCGGACTTAAGATTTTTTCTTTTATCGTTGGTTTTACTGATATAGATCCTTTTATATTGTCATTACTAACAGGAAAATATGTGGTATCGCAGGCTCAAATAGTAAATGCCATACTAATTGCAGCAGGTAGCAACAATCTTATAAAAGCTATATATGCATTATACTTTGGCAAAATAAAAAATAGTTACAGATCAGCCTTTTGGATTAGTTTACTCGGAGTATTGTCTATAGGCTGGGCTTTTTTAAATATTGGAGGTTTATAAAATGAAAAAAGATAATGATGCAAATACACAGTTACCATGGGAGCACCCGAAACTCTCAACAGAAGATCCTAACTCATTAAAGCTTATCGAAGAGATTGAAAAGAGTTCTACTTATAAATTGGCTGAGAATGATGAAGAATTTTTAGAATCTTACCAAGCACGGGGCATCAGGCTTGAGCTTGATTATCTTAAAGCTGAGCTTAAAATGAGTGAATTTGGGATAGAGCATACTATAGTTGTATTTGGTAGTGCGAGAATAGTTGAACATAAGACGGCTATGAAAAGATTAAAAAATATACAAAAACAAGTTAGTGATGCACCTGAGGATAAGACATTTTTGGAAGAGTTGTATGTAGCTGAGAGAATGGTTGAAAAAAGTATATATTATGAGGATGCGAGAAGATTTGGAAGGCTTGTTGGAAAAAGTGGGAAAAAACCGGAAGATTGCAGGGTAACACTGATGACAGGAGGAGGTCCAGGTATCATGGAAGCAGCTAATAGAGGGTGCTATGATGTAAAAGCTAAAACGATAGGGTTAAATATAAAGTTGCCTCATGAGCAATTTCCAAATCCTTACATAACACCTGATCTTTGTTTTCAATTTCACTATTTTGCCATTAGAAAAATGCACTTTTTAAACAGAGCAAAAGCGTTGGTTGTATATCCAGGAGGCTTTGGTACATTTGATGAGCTTTTCGAAACACTAACTCTTATCCAGACAAGAAAAACAAACAAAATTCCTGTTGTATTGGTAGGCAAAGGCTATTGGGAAAAGGCTATTGATTTTAATTTCTTGAAAGAAGAGGGAGTTATTGCGCCAAATGATTTGCAAGTTTTTAAATTTGTTGATAATGCTCAAGAAGCATGGGAGCACATAATATCCTGGCACAAAGAGCAAGGAACGCCGTTATTTGATGATTAATATTGTATTTTCTTTTATTTTAATCATTGCTATGGTTGTCTTATATAAAAAAAATAGAGATTTAAAGAAAAAAATAGCCAAAAAAGATAGCCTTTTAATTCGTCAGGCAAAGCTTGCATCCATTGGTGAAATGTTAGAGCATATTGCTCACCAGTGGAAGCAGCCCTTGGCTCAGATAAATTCTATAAGTTTAAATATAGAAAGTAGCTTTGAAGATGGAGTACTGAATAAAAGCTTATTAGAAAGTGAACTTAGTCAGATCGAAAATCAAACATTGTATATGTCTGAGACTATTGAAAGTTTTAAAAGCTATCTACATCCAGATAAAGAAAAAACACCATTCAATATGAAAGAGGTAATCGATGAGACTCTTTTGCTGATAGAGCCACTTTTAAAACATCAAACAATAGAATGTTTTATAAATATAAAAAACGATAGAACAGTCAAAGGATACAAAAAAGAGTTTATTCAGACATTGTTAGTACTATTAAATAATGCAAAAGATGCGCTTTTGGAAAATAAAGTAAAAAATCCTCATATAAGTATAATAGTTGATGTAAAAAATCATAAAACTATAGTACTGATAAAAGATAATGGCAAAGGTATTGATGAGCAAATAATAGATAAAATCTTTGATCCATATTTCACAACAAAAAAAGAAAGTCAGGGTACAGGACATGGACTCTCTATGGCTAAGATGATAATAGAAGAGAGTTTTGGTGGAAAATTAAATGTGATAAATGAAGAAGATGGTGCATGTTTTAGGGTTGAGTTTTGAACAGTATGTCTATTCTTTATGCCGAAGATGAAGATCTTACAAGAGTTAATTATGCAAATTATTTTAGGAGATTTTTTAAAGAGGTACATGAAGCAAAAGATGGAGAGGAAGCTTATCAAATCTATTTGCAAAAGAGACCTGAAATTTTGATTTTGGATATAGATATGCCAAAGCTTGATGGTTTGGAAGTCGCTTTAAAAATAAGACAAACAGATAAAACAAGTAGGATTATCATGCTGACAGCCATAATAGATACCCAAAAACTTATACTTGCAACTGAGCTTAATTTGACAAAATATTTATCCAAACCAATAAAAAGAGATGAATTGAAAAACGCACTAAATCTTTCTGTAAAACAATTTTATGATATAAATATAAAAATCGAAAAAACTGTTAAAATATCGTATGATTTTATTTGGAACTGTGAAAGAGAAGAGCTTTCTTTTAAAAATAAGATTATAAAGTTAACAAAATTTGAGAGGAGATTTTTTAAGATATTAACAAGCAAGAAGAATCATTTTTTTTCTCAAGAGGAGATTATTATATTTGTGTGGGGTGAAGATGCCCTGCTTGATTACAATCCTTCAAGATTGAAAAATCTTGTAAAAAGAATAAGAAAAAAAATACCAATTGATTGTATAAAAAATCTATACTCTTTAGGATATAAAGTAGATCAGATATAAAGCATACTGATTACCAAAACAGCACCTATAAATGCGATAAATAATGAGATAAGAAAATATATATTTTTTTCCCGATCTGCATTTTGAGCATTAAGATGCCTAATCCAGGATATATAATACAAGTATGAATAAGCAGATAAAAAAACTCCAAAGATTATGATGGCAATACCTAAATAATTATAAAAGTCGGTATGTATGATTTTTAAATGCAGCAAATGGTGTGCTTTTTGAGAATACATTCTAAAAATATAGAGAAAAAATTCTAATTTTTCAACTATAAAACCTAAAAAGATAAGAGAGATGGAAGTATTTAGAAGTCTTATAGCCACTCTTTGTACTGCCAATAAATCTTTTGGTTGGATAATTGTTTTTTTATTAGTATATTTCATCTTATATAAAACTTTAGATAATAATCATGCCGATTATAATGAGTAGCCCAACAATAGCTAAAAATGATGAGAGCAAGAAAAAAATATTTTTATCAGTTTTTATCTTATTTTTTTGTAGGCATTTAATCCAATTTGAATAATAAATATAAGTATAAATCGCTAACAAAACTCCGCAAACTACTATGGCAATACCTAAATAATTGTAAAAGTTAACATGAGAAAGCTCAGGAAGTTTGGAGTGAGGTTTATTTTTTAACTCAGCCTCTATAATGTGCAAAAAAAGCTCAAATTTTTCAACAACAAAACCAAATATTATAAGAGATATGGAAGTTCCTATAAGTCCTGTAGCAGTTCTTTCAACTGCCATCAAATCTTTAGGATCAATTTTACTATTATTTTTTTTATTCAAAATTACCCTTTGTTTCTATGTTTAGATATATCCTTTATCTAAAATATATGTTACTATGTGGTGCGTGTGATTTAGCGCTATTGCTATACTGCCGCCATTTCTTACTGCTATATCCCCGCCGACAAACAAACCTTTGGTTGATGTTTCATAGTTTTCATCAAAAATAGGCTCATTATTTTCATCTATTTCAATACCGCATTTTTTCAAGAATTCTACAGGTGTTGTACCACCAATTGCATATACTACTCTATCAAATATAGTGTAGTATCCATCTGTAAAATTTACTTTTACCAGTCCGCTTTCATTTTCTAAAGATTTAATATCACAGCCAAGTCTCAGTCTTAATTTTTCTTGACCATTGTATTCATAAAGTGTTTTTAGATTTATATCATTTAGTCTGCCAAACTCAGTCCTTCTGTAATTCAAAGTTACATTATATTTTTCTGCCAAATCAATAGCATACTCAGCAGCTGAATTTCCGCCCCCTACAACTAGTATTTTTTCCCCAATAATACATTTGTCTAAGTTAAAATTTACTCTTTGGGATAAAGATGGAGGGATTTTATAATTTTTTGGCTTGTTGGGTTTTCCCATTCTTCCTATTGCTATGATGACATTTTTCCCAGTATATCCATTGTTTGCAGTTGTAACAAAAAATATACCATTAGATTTTTTGATACTCTCAACCTCACTGTTAAAAGTAGCATCAATTTTTTCATTATCTAATAAGAAGTCAAAATAATCAAGAGTGCTTTCTTTTGTCCCATCTTTAAATTCTATCGTTCCCGCAAGTTCTACAACTTGTCCTTTGTAGTCTTTGTCGACTCGTTTATGATCTTTGTAAAATTTTCTAATTGTTTGAGAATGATTATCGCCTTTTTCAATAATAAGTATATTTTTTAAACCCAGAGAAACTGACTCTACGGCAGCACCTATACCACCGGGACCGCCACCTATTATTATCAAATCATACAAATGAGACATTTTAGACTCCTTGTCACTTAAAATTTATTGATTATATCTTAGTAAAATTAAATATACATAATAATAATTTGATACTTTTTAGCCACTTTTGTGATGTATAATACTGTATTAAATCTTAAAGGATTGTTTATGAGCGAACTTTTACGGACTTCATTATATGATGAGCATAAAAAGTTAAATGCAAGAAATGTCAGCTTTTGTGGTTGGGAAATGCCGGTTCAGTATGAAAGTATCATCAAAGAGCATGATGCTTGCAGAAACAATGCCGCCTTATTTGATATATCCCACATGGGTGAGTTTTTCTTTAGCGGTGATATAACAACAAGCGGAGTAAACGAAAGTGTTACACAAGATCTTGTCAAGCTACCTGTGGGTAAATGTAAATACGGCTTTTTACTAAATGAAAACGGCGGGATTATAGATGACCTTATCATTTATAAGTTGCGCGAAGACAGACTCATGTTTGTAGTAAATGCTGCAAGAAGAGAGATAGACTTTAAAACTATAAAAAGCAGACTAAAAAGTGGTGATTTTGAAGATAAATCTTTTGAAATTTCCAAGATTGATATACAAGGGCCCAATTCAAAAAATATTTTACAAAAATTTGTCAGTGATGATTTGGATGAATTTAAATATTTTGGTTTTAAAGAGAGCCTGTTTGATGGTTTTGACTGTCTTGTGAGCCGTACCGGATATACGGGTGAACTTGGGTTTGAGCTTTATATGGCAAATGATAAAGCAAAGACAGTCTGGGAAAAACTATTGGATGCTGGTGCCTTGCCCGCAGGACTCGGAGCGAGAGATCTTTTAAGACTTGAGATGGGTTACAGCCTTTACGGAAATGAGTTAAATGAACAAACAACTCCACTTGAAGCCAATCTTTCAATGTTTGTAAAATTTGATACAAGTTTTGTGGGTAAAGATATACTTATAAAACAAAAAGAAGAGGGTATAAAAAAGATAGTCTTACCCTTTAGAACAAATTCCAGAAGAGCACCAAAGCATGGAAATGATATAATCCAAAATGGAAAAGTTGTAGGTGAAGTAACGAGTGGGGCTTATTCACCATCACTTGGATATGGTATAGGTTTAGGTTTTTTTGATACTAAAAAATTTGACAAAAGCCAAAAGTTTGAAGTAAAAGATACAAGAGGAAGTATAGAGGTGAAACTTGACACTCTTCCATTTTTAAAAAAATAAGAAGGAGAAAATATGAGAAAATATACAAAAGATCATGAATGGGCTTTGGTTGAAGCTGACATTGCTATGGTAGGTATATCCGAGCATGCAGTTGAAGAGCTTGGAGATATAACTTTTATTGAAGCCCCTGAGATAGGTGCAACACTTTCAAAAGGCGATAGTGCGGGATTTGTAGAGTCTGTAAAGGCTGCCAGTGATATATATGCACCTTTAAGCGGTGAGGTAACAGAAGTAAATACCAGACTTGAAAATGAGCCTGAGATAGTAAATACAGAACCTTTGGGCGAGGGCTGGATATACAAGATGAAACTGAGCGATATAGGCGAACTTGATGATTTGATGAGTGAAGAGGATTATCAAAAGTTTTTATCAACTTTGTAGATATAACGAAAGGAAAATATATGCCTTATACTCCACATACAAAAGAAGATATATCTTCAATGCTTGAAACTATTGGACTTGAAGATGAAGATGCTCTTTTTGACTCCATTCCAAAAGAGTTAAGAGTTAAAAGTTTTGCTTTACCTGATGGACTTAGTGAATTTGAAGCTTTTGAAGCATTGAAAGATATAGGCAAGAAAAATAAAATCGATAAAACACTTTTTATAGGTGGCGGATACTATGATCATGTTGTACCCTCCGCTGTTGATGCACTTTCTATGCGTTCAGAGTTTTATACCGCTTATACACCATATCAAGCCGAAGCATCACAGGGAACACTTCAGGCACTTTATGAATATCAAAGTCTTATATGCAGACTTTTTGAAATGGATGTTACAAACGCTTCCATGTATGACGGAGGTACAGCTTTGGCTGAAGCGGCACTTATGGCCATAAGGATAAGAAAAAGAGATAAAGTGATAGTTGACAGTGGTGTTAATCCTATATATAAAACCATCTTAAAAACATATTTGAAGATAAGAGGATTTGAAGTAGAAGAGATAAACAGTGAGAGTTTTGAAACAGATAAGAATGAAGTTTTATCTAAGATTGATGAGCAAACAGCCTGTTTTATTTTTCAAAATCCAAACTTTTTCGGATCTGTGCAAGATTTTAGTGATATTATAGAAAAGCTTCATAGTGTAAAAGCATTGGCAGTTGGGTCATTTTATCCCGTATCTTTAGGACTTTTAAAAACTCCAGGTGCCATGGGGGTTGATATTGCCACAGCTGATGGCCAGAGCCTTGGTAATTATCTTGGATTTGGTGGACCATCTTTTGGCATAATGGCTACAAAAAAAGAGTTTATCAGGCAAATTCCGGGACGAATAGTAGGTAAGACAGTTGATAAAGAAGACAAGGAAGCATTTGTTCTGACACTTCAAGCTAGAGAACAGCATATAAGAAGACAAAAGGCTACTTCAAATATATGTAGTAATCAAAATCTTATGGCATTAAGAGCTACTATATTTTTAAGTTTGCTTGGAAAAAACGGTTTTAAAGAGCTTTCAACACTAAATCATTTAAAAACAAATTATCTTAAAGATGAATTGTCAAAAATAGATAATATAACCATCAAAAACCTTACCCCGACATTTAATGAATTTGTTATAAAACTGCCGAAAAAAGCTTTAAAAGTTATAGAGCAGATGAGTAAATCAGATATATATGCAGGTATAGATCTTGGCAAAACAGATAAAAACTTAGATAAATTTTTACTTGTTGCAGTTACGGAAAAAAGAACAAAAAAACAAATGGATAGATTTGTAAAAGTTTTAAAGGAAGTATTATGAGCATATTTGATAACTCTAAAAAAGGAAGAAAAGGAGTTAAACTTCCAATGATAGATGTGGATACAAAGATAGAATTTTCAAATAAACTTTTAAGAGAAAACAA
>WFMT01000206.1 GCA_015488975.1 Campylobacteraceae bacterium
GCTCTACAAGCATGAGAGAAGGTATCGTTTTGTATGATAAAGATGGCAAAGAGTTATGGGCGGTTGCAAATGTAGATGCAAGAGCCGGCGAAGAAGTAAAATTTTTAAAAGAGCAATTTAACGGAATTGAAGAGCAGTTTTATAAGGTTTCCGGACAGACTTTTGCTCTTGGGGCATTGCCGAGGCTCTTATGGCTTAAAAATCATAAAAAAGATATTTATGATAAAGTTGCCAAGATGACTATGATAAATGATTGGATACTTTACAAATTGAGCGGAATTTTTTCGAGTGAACCGAGCAATGCCGGAACCAGTGGGATCTTTTCTCTTAAAAAAAGAGATTGGGTAAGCAGCATGGCCAAAGAAGTTGGACTTAAAAATGATATTTTTCCGCCTTGTTTTGAGCCCGGAACTGTTTTGGGAAAAGTAAGTAAATCTGTCTCTAAAGAGTGTGGGCTTTCAACTTTTACAAAAGTAGTCGTGGGTGGAGGAGATGTACAGCTTGGATCTGCGGGTCTTGGAGTGGTAAAAATGGGCGATGTGGCAGTGCTTGGAGGGAGTTTTTGGCAACAAATTGTCAATATCCGTGATACTTTGCCGCCAAAGGATATGAGCATAAGAGTAAATCCTCATGTGGTAAAAGGACTTTCTCAGGCTGAAGGAATAACATTTTTTAGCGGGCTTGTAATGAGGTGGTTTAGAGATGCTTTTTGTGACAAAGAAAAAGAAGAAGCGATAAAAAGAGGTATTGATGCTTATGCTGTGTTAGAGGAAAAGGCAAAGAGTGTACCAGTTGGCTCAAATGGGATAATGCCTATATTTTCAGATGTCATGAATTACAGCAAATGGTATCACGCAAGCCCAAGCTTTTTAAATCTCAGCATAGATCCATCTGTTTGCAATAAAGCATCAATATTTAGAAGTCTTGAAGAAAATGCGGCCATAGTTTCAAGTTTAAATCTTGAAAAAATAAAAGAGTTTACAGGAGTTGATTTTAAAAGAATAATTTTTGCAGGGGGTGCCAGCAAGGGAGAGCTTTGGCCACAAATACTCTCAGATGTAACTGGGCGCGAAGTTGTCGTACCAAAAGTCAAAGAAGCTACTGCTTTAGGTGCTGCTATGGCTGCTGGCGTAGGAGCAGGAGTATATAAAGATTTAAAAACAGCAGCAAAAGAGATAGTAGTTTGGGAGAAAACTTTCAAGCCAAATTTGGAAAATAAAAAGATATATGACAATATAAAACAAAATTGGCAAAAGATATATAAAAAAGAGTTAAAGTTGGTGGACGAAGGTTTGAGCAAATCGATGTGGAAAGCACCCGGAATAGAAAATAAAGAGACTACTATGTAACCAAAAAGACCCTCCTGTTTTTTGTGAATCAAAAATAAATGTGCTTAGGTGATAGAGATAGCATAAAGTACTATCACTATCACCAGACCCTTATGCTCTTACTAATTCATACTTAGAATATTTAGCAATTATGAGATAAAATATCAGTATAGAGAAGGATAAAAAATATGAGAAATATTAAATATATTAGACAAGTCATCATATTTCAAATGGTGTATAAGTAGCTTTAATGTAACATTGGATAGAATTAAAAAAGGATATTCGAGAATATCAAATAATGGATGAAAATAATAAAATATAAATTTAAATTATTCAGTCAATTTAATTTAGATTTTAAAATGATTAAAGGGTATTATTTTGATGAGTACTTATGAAGATATTTTTAATCAAAGAGGAAATATGTATCATTACGCGATGCAAAAGTACCCCAATGCAAGAGAGGAAGAATTTTTAAATTTATTGCAATATTCCGATATAAAAAAAGAAGATGTAATCGCAGATATACCATCTGGCGGATGTTACTTAAAAAAATACATCAGCTGTGATTTTTTATATCATATTGATAGTTCTATTGAATTTTTAAATATGTGCTGTGATATTCTTAACACGGCTCATTGTCAAATAGATAATACGCCATTTAAAAAAGATTTTTTTGATAAAGTTTATAGTTTAGCAGGAACTCACCACTTAGATGATAAAAGGTTATTTTTTAAAGAGGTGAAAAGAGTTTTAAAAAATAAAGGTAAATTTATCTATGCAGATGTGCAAGTCGGCTCCAAAGAGGATAAGTTCTTAAATATATTTGTTGATAAATATAATAAAATGGGACATAAGGGTCTTTTTATAGATGCTAATACTATATCGTTAATGAATAAAATTGGTTTAACTGTTCAAGAATCAAAATATAAAAAAATTTTTTGGAATTTTAAAAGTGAAAAAAATATGGTAGATTTTATAAAAAATTTATTTGGCTTAGATTTAGCACAAGAAAATGAAATATTCAATGCAGTAAAAACTTATTTAGGTTATAAAAAAGAAAAAAATATTATTAGATTAAATTGGGGATTATTGTATATCTATGCAAAAAAAGATATGTCATCTTGATATAAAAAAGTGTACTAAGGAGTGATAAAGTTATGGTAACAAAATCTGTCTTATTTGTTGATGGTGTACCGGATAATCATGTAGTAAAGATATCAAATGTCCAAGAAGACGGTAATTTTAGTATCATTACAACAGGAAGTTCAAATATTTTTTCACAAATAGATGATACACCATTTGATAAATCATTTTTACTTTTAGATGCAAATCAAGAACAAAAGATAAATATAGGCAATATAGATACGATTTTTAATCAAATATCTGATGCAGATACACACAAAATAACACTTGCAAAGATGAAAAATATACTAAACCAGCTTAAGTCTAAAGTAAAATTTCTTAACTTACCTCAAAATATAGAAAATACAACAAGAGAAAATATATATTTGCTTTTGCAAAGAATAGACAAAGTATATGTTCCAAAAACAATCAAAATCACCCCTAAAACTTCTGATGATATATATAAAAAGATACAGAGTGAAAATTTTAAACTTCCTGTTATCTTTAGACAAGCTGGTGATCATGGTGGTATCAGTACCATTATTATAAATAATCAAAATGAGCCAAAGGATTTCTATCCTTTTGCACTTGATGGCAGAGAATATTATCTGACACAATATATAGATTATAAGCAAGAAGGTATATATAAAAAACTCAGGTTGATAGTTATAGGTGGAGAGGTTTTTATTAGGCATGTATTGTTTGATAATCATTGGTTGATACATTCGACAAATTCAAGAGAATTTATGCGTCAAAATAAAATATATATTGAAAAAGAGAAAAAAATACTTGATTCTTTTGATAATGATTTGAAGCCTTACATCAAAAAACAAATTACAGAGATATGCCAAAAGATTGGATTGGATTATTTTGGCATAGACTGCTTTGTGGATAAAAACTTCAATATGCTTATATTCGAAGTAAATGCAAGCATGAATATTCTCATAAAGCCAAAAGGTTTGCCAAATGAATTTACTCTTAATAAAAAGACAGATTTGATAATAGAAGCAATCAAGCAAATGATAGGAAAAAGAATATAAGTGTAATTTGGTAACAAACTAGAGCTTCCTTAAGCAAAATAATGTAATCATGCATCCTTATAAATTAACTATAATTTAATTTATAATTGGTATGGGAATTGATGGAGAGTATAAAGAGGGAAGAAGAGCAGGTCTTGCATTTTTCTACTCAAATACAGATTTGAATATAAATGATGTTGTTCAATCAAACTCTCTGGATGTATTTAATCTTATAGCATATGGAGGTAATCCTGTAATAGACGACAAAACTATGCTCTTTTACCAAGCAGGAGCAGGAGTCCAAAAGAATAATGCAAAAAGATATGTATCACAAAATGGCCAAACAGCAAAAGCAGACTATACATCTCAGAGTTACTACGCCCAGGTGAAAGTCACAAGAGATTATGATATAAATGACAAACTAATTGTAACTCCTGCCATAAAAGGAGCACTTAGGTATTTTAAATCTCCATCATATACAGAGAGTGGAGCAGGTGCATATAATCTAAGTGTTGATAGTGTTAGCACAACACAAGTCTTACTTGGTCTTGCAACAAATATTAAGTACAAAATCAACGATAAAACAAAGTTTATCTCAAATTTAGCACTTGATTATGATTTTAACAATGACGCACAAAGTGTAAATGCCTACTATCAAGGGACTCCGGGAGTTGTTTTTAACACAAGTGGTATTAAAAACAATGCTCTAAGTTATGGTTTAGGATTGGGTATGTCAAGAGAGCTAAAGAAAAACCTGGTTCTTAATATAAAATACAGCCTAAACGGAAGAGGAAGTGACTTTATAAACCACTCTGTACAAGCAAAGTTTAGATGGAGATTCTAAGCTCTACATGTATAAGAGTCTTTTA
>WFMT01000207.1 GCA_015488975.1 Campylobacteraceae bacterium
GCAAGCACATCGGAGCTGTTTGGAAAAGTGCAAGAAACCCCTCAGACGGAAAAGACGCCTTTTTATCCAAGAAGCCCCTATGCTGCGGCAAAGATGTATGCGTATTGGATAACAGTAAACTACCGTGAAGCGTATGATATGTTTGCATGTAACGGCATACTTTTTAACCATGAAAGCCCGGTTCGAGGTGAGACATTTGTAACAAGAAAGATAACTCGTGCGGCATCTAAAATAGCACTGGGACTTCAAGATATGCTATATCTTGGCAACCTTGATGCAAAACGCGACTGGGGACATGCAAAAGATTATGTTCGTATGATGTGGATGATTCTTCAAGCTAATAAGCCTGAGGACTGGGTTATAGCAACAGGACAGACGACATCGGTTCGTGAATTTGTCAAGATGGCATTTGCTTATGCCGGCATCAACCTTAGGTTTAAAGGAATAGGTAAAGAGGAAGTAGGGATTATAGACTCGATTGATGGTAATCGAGCAAAAAGCTTAAAACTTAAAACTCAACATTTAACACCTGGAAAAGTTGTTGTGGCAGTTGATCTTAGATATTTCAGACCAACAGAGGTTGATTTTTTACTAGGTGATCCGACAAAAGCAGAGAAAAAATTAGGCTGGAAAAGGGAATATAAACTCAAAGAGCTTGTGTATGATATGATGAAGAGTGATTTGAAGCTGGTGACAAAGGATCAGTATCTAAAAGATGGCGGTTATACTATTATGAATTATTTTGAGTAGGTAATTGCGTGAAAAAAGATAGTAAAATATACATAGCAGGACACCGTGGACTTGTAGGCTCAGCCATAGCAAAGAACCTTAAACAAAAAGGCTACACCAACCTCATCACCAAAACACATAAAGAGCTGGATCTTATCGATCAGCAGGCGGTAGCTAAATTTTTTAAAAAAGAAAAGCCTGAGTATGTCATCTTGGCTGCGGCAAAAGTTGGCGGTATTGTGGCAAACAATACCTACAGAGCAGACTTCATATATGAAAACCTTCAGATTCAAAACAATGTCATTCACCAAAGTTATCTAAGTAATGTCACAAAGTTACTCTTTTTAGGCTCTACATGCATCTATCCAAAAAACGCTCCACAGCCTATGAGGGAAGAGTATCTTTTAACTTCACCTTTAGAATATACAAATGAGCCTTATGCTATAGCTAAAATAGCAGGTATAAAAATGTGTGAGTCTTACAACTTGCAATACGGTACAAACTTCATAAGTGTTATGCCTACAAATCTCTACGGTCCAAATGACAACTTTAACCTTGAAACCTCTCATGTTCTTCCTGCAATGCTTCGAAAAATACATGAGGCAAAACTAAGCAGCACTCCAAAAGTAGAGATATGGGGAAGTGGCAAACCACGAAGAGAATTTCTCTACTCAGAAGATATGGCAGATGCATGTGTATTTTTACTGGAAAATAGAGATTTTAAAGATATGTATAATGAGAGTCAAAAAGAGATTAGAAATACTCATATCAATATAGGCACAGGCGTAGATATAAGCATAAAAGAACTCGCAGAGACTATTAAAAAGATAGTAGGCTACAAGGGTGAATTTTACTTTAATACTGAAAAACCAGACGGAACGATGATAAAACTGACAGATCCTTCAAAACTGCATACCCTCGGATGGAGGCATAAAGTTGAGCTTGAAGAGGGGATTAAAAAAGTTTATGCATGGTATTTAACTCAGTGAAATGGAATAAGAAATAGTTTAAAACTAGTCCCAGTCAGGATATATTGTGCCTTTTTCATCTAAATATTTTTTCGTAAAATGATTTAAAAAAAGTTGCTTTCATAAACTTTTTATTGATAAAATGATATAATGATATAATTTAATAAAATAGGAATAGATATGGCAATTGATGAAAATAAAAAGAAAGCATTAGACCTTACTATCAAGCAGCTTGACAAGACATTTGGCAAAGGCACTTTGATACGGCTTGGGGAAAAAGAGATCGAACCTATGGAGGCCATAAGCACAGGTTCACTTGGACTTGATATCGCTCTTGGTATCGGCGGAATTCCAAAAGGAAGAGTTATAGAGATATATGGTCCTGAGAGTTCTGGAAAAACTACCTTGGCTCTTCAAATAACAGCTGAATCTCAAAGAAAAGGCGGTGTTTGTGCATTTGTAGATGCTGAACATGCACTTGATGTAAAATATGCAAAAAATCTTGGAGTTGATACTGATAATCTTTTGGTTTCTCAGCCTGATTATGGCGAACAGGCATTGGATATAGTTGAAAGTATAGCAAGAAGTGGAGCAGTTGATCTTATAGTCATTGACTCTGTAGCAGCTTTAACTCCAAAGAGTGAAATCGACGGCGATATGGGCGATACTCATGTGGGACTTCAGGCTAGACTTATGAGCCAGGCTCTTAGAAAACTAACTGGAATTCTTCATAAAATGAATACAACTGTCATATTTATAAACCAAATTAGAATGAAGATAGGTATGATGGGATATGGAAGCCCTGAGACTACTACAGGCGGAAATGCACTGAAATTTTACGCAAGTGTGCGGATTGATGTAAGAAGAATAGCTACTTTGAAACAGGCTGAAGAGAGCATAGGAAACAGAGTAAAAGCAAAGATTGTAAAAAACAAGGTGGCACCTCCTTTTAAAATAGCAGAGTTTGACATAATGTTCGGAGAAGGGATTTCTAAAGAGGGTGAACTTGTAGATTACGGAGTAAAACTTGATATCATCGATAAAAGCGGCTCTTGGTTTAGCTATAAAGACAAAAAATTAGGTCAAGGAAGAGAAAAAGTAAAAGCATATTTAAAAGAAGATAAGGAATTGGCCAAAGAGATAGAAAATGGATTAAAAGTTGCTATGGGTTTTGAAGAAGAAAAAGTTGAGGGAGAGGAAAAGTGATTTTTATTGAAGATATTTTTGCCGAAGAAGTGTTTGATAGCAGAGGAAATCCTACTGTAAAAGCGACTGTTATTTTAAATGACGGCACAAAAGAGGAAGCAATTGTTCCAAGTGGAGCAAGTACAGGCAGCAAAGAAGCACTTGAGCTAAGAGATGGAGATGATAATAGATATTTTGGAAAAGGAGTACTTAAAGCTTGTGAAAATATCAATACTCTTATAGCTGATGCTCTTATAGGAGTATCTCCGTTTAATCAAGCTGAAATTGATACAATCATTAAGGGAGTTGATGGTAGCGAAAATTATACTGAAATCGGGGCCAATGCTGCACTTGGAGTATCTATGGCAGTAGCAAGAGCTGCTGCTTCAAGTCTTGGTATCTCTTTATATAGATATATAGGAGGAGAAAATGCAACAATTATTCCTACCCCTATGTTAAATATTATAAATGGCGGAAGCCATGCCGATAACAATGTAGATTTTCAAGAATATATGATAATGCCTCTTGGTTTTGTAAGTTTTGAAGAAGCCATAAGAGCAGCAAGTGAAGTTTACCATACTTTAAAGAAAATTATAAGTGACGAAGGATATGCAACAGGACTGGGAGACGAAGGCGGTTTTGCACCAAATTTTAAGAACAATATCGAACCTTTGGAATATATTGTAAAAGCTATTAAAAAAGCCGGATATAAGCCAGGAGATGAGATAGCAATAGCCTTGGACCCTGCAAGTAGCGAATTTTACAAAGATAAAAAGTATGTTCTTAAAAGCGAGGGAAAGACACTAAGCAGTAAAGAAATGGTTGATTATTATATAGATTTGGTTGAAAAATTCCCAATAATTTCCATAGAAGATGGCTTGGAAGAAAATGACTGGGATGGCTGGAAAACAATGAGTGACAAACTTGGCGGTAAAATCCAATTAGTAGGAGATGATCTTTTTGTTACTAACTCAAAATATCTTCAAGAGGGAATCGACAAAGGTGTGGCAAACTCCATACTTATAAAACTAAATCAAATAGGAACGCTTAGTGAAACCATGCAAACTATGAGACTAGCTTACCGCAATGGCTATACTTGTGTCGTAAGCCACAGAAGCGGAGAAAGTGAAGATACTTTTATAGCAGATTTTGCAGTAGCTATGAATGCGGGACAGATAAAAACAGGAGCTCCTGCAAGAAGTGAGAGAATAGCTAAGTACAACAGGCTTCTTTCGATAGAAAGAGAGATGGGCTTTAGTGAATATATAGGTAATCAATTATTTTAGCGATGAGCAATCATAGGGTTTTAGAAGAATTTTCATTTGTAAGCAGTAAAAAAATTATATTTGCTTTAAAAATCAGCTTTCTCGTGCTTGTGGTTGTTGGATTTGGTATTTATGTCGGTAATTTACTGTTTGGGAAAAATTCTTTGGAAGTGCTTTTGAATTTACAGGAAAAAAAGAGTGTATTTAAACAAGAAATTAGAAAATATAAAAATCAAAATGCTGCTTTGCAAAAGGATTACTTTGAATTATTAGAGCTTGAGCCAAACAGCAATTAGGAGATTTTATGTCGTATATGATGAGAATACTGAACAGTATAAACACTCATGATAGCCATTTTTCAAAATTATATTTTTGCAGAGGAGATTTTTTGATGAAAAAATTTATCTTATTATTGCTAGTTAGTGCATCTTTTTTATTTGCAAGAGACAACCCTTTTAAGCCGATAGTATCCAATAAAAGTTTAGGTAAAGCGACAAATATAAAAACCAATCTAAAACCCTTAATAATGGAAAAATTTAAACTCCCAAGTCCAGTTAGAGTCATAAAAAAAATAAGTTTTAAAGTCTTAAATGTTGACGGAAGCATAAGCAACCTGTCATTTAATGTAAATAAAAAGGTAAATTGGCATAATGATATCATTTTATCAAACTATAAAATCAAAATAGAAAAAAAGGCAACCAAAATAGAGCCAAAACTTATAAAACTTTTTAAATTCCTCTCTATACTTGTAAATGGAAAACAATTACTCATAAAAACCAAAGATAGTATGATCCGGGAATTATTTTTTGCAAAACCATATAAGATAGCTATTGATTTTAAAAGAAATGTGGTATTTTATACAAAATTTATAAAACTTAAAAATCTTCCTTTCAAAGAAATCGTATTGGGCAATCATGGGAATTTTTATAGAATTGTTCTAGATCTTGATGGAGAGTATAGATATAAAATAAAGAAAAACAGCAATGGTTATTTAGTAGAACTTTTTTGAAAAACCATTATCAATTTTATGGCTATCATAGATATAATAACTTCAAAAATACTAGCAAGAATCAGAGCATAATAAATTAACTCATTTATAGTTTTTGAAGTAAAAGCTATAGATGCTACGGCTACAAGCAAAGTAAGAGGCATAGAATGAGCCAAAGCAAACAAAGTCCTGTCTCTTATGTCTAAATTGTAAAAAACAACAATTGCTGCGATAATCCTCATAAAAAGCATGAGAAAGGTAATGGTAAATGCTTCATAAAGCAGTTGTGTGTTAGATAGAGAATGTAAATCAAGCGTTGAACCTATGTATATGAAAAAAAGTGGTATTAAAAATCCAAACCCAAAAGATGAGAGTTTATGAGTTAATTCTTCTTTATGTTTAAAAAAAGTCGATATAAAAACACCTGCTATAAATGCACCAAAAGCGATCTCAAGATGAAGATATAATGTGATGGCTATGAGTATGAAAAATATGGAGATTGAAATTCTTATATCTTTTTCATCATTATCTGAATGAGGCATTAAAAATATTTTAATTCCCGGATACCACCAAAAAAGTATCTCAACAGCTTTAAATATAATTGCTATTGAAAATAAAAATAAAAATAAAATAAATATAGTTTTGTAAAAATTCAGTCCGATACCAAAGGTAAGTGCGGCACTTGCAAAAGTTACCATAGCTATACTTACAACCTCACCCAAAATTCCTATAACCATAGCAAGCACTAACCACTCTTTATCTTTACCATACTCTTTAAACAAAGAGATAATCAGCCCAACAGAAATAAGAGGCATTGTAATGATAAATATATTGCCAAGATTTAAAATATACGAAGAAATAAAAGATAGCAGGTATAAAATTGCTATATACAAAATACCTTTTTTTAATAATTTGATATCAATATTTTTTAAAACTCTAAGGTCAACCTCGCTTCCGGCTAAAAACATTAGATATAAAAAGCCGACTTCTGAAATCAAAGTAAATATTTCATTGTGACCTATAAATCCCATATATCCGGCGATTGAGCCCAATATTATCTCAACAGGCGTCAATGGAAGTTTGATAAGTTTAGAAAAATAAGGAGTTGATATGATGATAATAGATACTGTAATGATAGTAATAATATTCTCATTCATCTTATATTCCTTATTTACAAAATTTTGCTATTTTATATCCTAAATTCATAATAGTATCAATATCGTCATTTGGTTTGTTTCCAAAAGTCGTAAGATAATTTCCTATAACAATAGAGTTTGCTCCTGCTTGAAATATTTCCGGCCATCTTTTTCCAAAAGTTATTTCTCGCCCACCTGCCACCATCAATCTAATATTTGGCAAGCACTTTCTTGTATAGGCGATCCACTTAAGTGCTTCATCTATATCAAAGGTTTTATTCTCAATGGGAAGCTTATCATTTGGATGAAAGAAATTAAGAGGTGATGAGTGGGGCTGAAGCTCGCTTAAAGATTTTACAAAAGAAATTCTATCTTGCTCATCCTCCCCAAGTCCAAATATACCGCCTGTACATAGCTTTAATCCTACATCCTTAACATTTAAACAGGTCTGAAATCTTTCTTTCCAAGAATGTGTTGAACATATATTTTTATAGTATTGCTCGCTTGTTTCCAAATTATGATTATAGCTGGAAATTCTCGCTTTTTTTAACTCTTTTAACTGCTCTTTGCTAGCTGTTCCATTACAAGCTATCAGATTTAACTCTGGTATTTCATTATTGATTTTTTTAGCAGTTTTACATACAAATTCCAATTTTTTATCATCAAGTCCTTTTCCGGCTGTTACCAAACAAAAACCTATAGCTTTATTATTTTTGGCATAAATTGCTTCTTCCAAAATTTTCTCTGATGATTTTTGCTTATATTTTTTTATATCTACATTATTATAGGCACTCTGAGTGCAAAAGGAGCAATCCTCGCTGCAATTGCCGCTTGAAATATTACTTATTGCACATAAAAAAATCTCTTTCACTTTTTTCCCTTTTGAAATTCAACAGTGTTTATACAATAACTTGCCGCATCTTTTGATATATCTTTTTGATAGTGCCTTACTTTCCATTTATTTGTTTTTACCTCAACCATGACAAATTCACTAATGGATTTTTTTCTACCACATATTTCTCCAGGATTGATATATAAAGTATTTTGATTTTCTTTTGCTTCGAAATGATGAGTATGCCCATATATTATCAAAGAACTGTCATTATTTAAATAATATGGCAAATGCATAAGCTTTACGCTTATATCTTTGATTTTGAAGTAGTATGGCTCTTGCACCAGGTTATAATCACTTAAATATTCTAAAAGCTGTGAATCGTTATTTCCGATAACAGCTTTATATGGAATATGGCAATTTTGCAATAAATCTAAGCTTTCTTTTAAAACGATATCGCCGGCATGTACTATATATTCGGCTCCGTCATTTTCCAATCTCTCAATAGCCTCTCTTAAAAGATTGATTTTTTTATGGCTGTCTGAGATTATACCGATTTTCATATTAGCAATCAACTCTATTTTTACATTTTATGCACTCTAAAATCTCTTTTTTTCGATAAGTTCTTTTTGCCATCATGCCACCACATTTTTCACATTTTTCTTCTGTCGGCAAGTATGTAGAGACAAATTTACATTTTGGATAATTTGAACACCCGTAAAATTTACCTCGCCTTGAGCTTCTTTCTATGATATCGCCACCACATTCAGGACATTTGATGCCTATTTTAACCAACTCTTTTTTCTTTTTTGCTATATTCTTAGTGTATTTACATTTTGGAAAGGCACTGCAAGAGATAAATTCACCAAATCTACCCTGCCTTCTAACAAGCTCACTTCCACACTCAGGACACATCTCACCTGTGGGAATAATCACTTTTTGGCTTTTTATCTCTTTTTTACCTTTTTCTATCTCTTTGATAAAAGGTTCATAAAATGTCCATAGAACTTGCTGCCAATCCTTTTCACCGATTGCTACTTTATCGAGGGTTTCTTCCATATTCGCAGTAAAAGAGCTATCAACTATATTACTAAAGTGCTTTTCAAGCAATTCTATAACTTTAAAAGCCATTTCATCAGGAATCAATTGTTTTTTCTCTATCTGTATATATTTTCTTGCTGCAAGAATTGATATAGTAGGAGCGTAAGTAGATGGTCTTCCTATGCCTAAGGATTCTAACTTTTTGATAAGACTTGCTTCTGAATACCTTGAAGGTGGTTCTGTAAAGTGCTCGATAGCATCAAGCTTACTAAGTTCAATACTTTTATCAACCTCAAGAGTCGGCAAAAGTTTATCTTTTTCTTTGTATCCGGTGACTTTATAAAATCCATCAAATTTCAATATTCTACCACTTGCTTTGAATTTTGAAGATTTACTTGCAAATATGATATTTTGGATTTGAAAAACCGCATCTTTCATTTGTGTTGCAAGAAATCTATTGTAAATAAGTGTATAAAGTCGCAATTCATCATTTTTAAGATAATCTTTTGCAATCTTTGGTGTAAAATCCAAATTTGTAGGCCTTATTGCCTCATGAGCTTCTTGTGCTCCTTTTGATTTGGTGGTATAATTTTTAATCTTAGGACTTAGATACTCTTTTCCATAAGTCTCTTCAATGATTTTTCTATTTGCGCTGATAGCCTCTTTAGCTATATTTAAAGAGTCTGTTCTCATGTAGGTTATAACTCCCATATTCCCTTTATGAGTCATAACTCCTTCATACAATGTTTGAGCTATCATCATAGTTTTTTTAGGAGAATAGCCAAGAATATTTGAAGAAGCTTGCTGCAAGGATGAAGTCATAAAAGGAGGAGGAGTTGATGTTTTTCGTTCTTTAGTTTCAATTTTTTCTACTAAAAATTCTTCATCTTTTAACAAATTTTGTATATATCTTGCTCTATCACCGTTTGTAATAGTCATTTTGCTAATTTTTTCTTTTTCAAATTCAACTATATTGGCTTCTATTTGTTTATTAAAAAGCGCTTCGATACTCCAGTATTCTTGAGGTATAAAAGCCTTTATTTCCCTTTCTCTATCAACTATTATTTTTAAAGCCGAGCTTTGGACTCTGCCTGCGCTTAATCCTTTTTGTATTTTTGAAGCAAGTAAGGGAGAGAGTTTGTATCCGACTATCCTATCAAGTAATCTTCTTGCCTGTTGAGCATTAAAATTATTTATATCTATTGTTCTTGGATTATCCAAAGCTTTTTGAATTGCATTTTTTGTAATTTCATGAAAAACTATACGAGGCAGTGAATCTGGTTTTTTACCTATGGCTTTTGCAATATGATACCCTATGGCCTCACCCTCTCTATCCTCATCAGTTGCTATATATATAATATCACTTTTTTTAGCTAAATCTTTTATCTCTTTAACCGTTTTTGAGTGCTCTTTACTCACTCTATATTCTGGCTTAAAGGTATTTTCTTCTATCTTAATACCAAATGAGCTCTTTGGAAGATCTCTTATATGCCCTTTACTGGCAATAACAGTATAGTCTTTCCCTAAAAAATTCTTTATCGTTCTAGCTTTAGCTGGCGATTCGACTATGATTAGATTTTTCAATATTTCTCCTGTATGAAATTACTTTTTAGTATGAAATTGTATCGAATGAGAATACTAAATGCAAATAATTGTTGATTTTTTTTCTTTTAGAAGCTTTTTTATGGAATTAGAAACTGTTGCTTGAGAGATATTTAGATGAGAGGCTATTTGTTGCTGCGTATAGCCATCAGTATAAGCTTCGTAAATCTTTTTATCTCTATCTTTTTTTGTAAATATGTTATTGAAATAACTTTCTATATTTTTATATTGTTTTAAATTTGAAATATTTTTTTGATACTTGACAACTTTTTGTAACTCTTCGATAATATCATCTAATGATTTTTCTATAACAGAAGAAGCAAAAAACTTATCTATCTCATCTTTGGTAGCATATTTTTTAAATACAAAAGATTGTCTTAAGCACTCATAAGGCTCATCTAAATTGGCAAAAGATCTATAGCTTGAGTACTTATAATCTCCCAACTTATCGGCTAAGTGGTATTGTACAGGATGCTGTTCCATATATAATACAAGTACTGGAAGATAAGATCTGTTTAAAATATACCACGATTGATATCTTCCTTGCCAAAGATGACCGGAGCGATTATATTTTTTATTAAAAAAAACAGCATAATTTGAATTGACATATCTAATTGCTAAAGATATATTTGTATCTTTAGTTTCAATAAGCAGATAATAGTGATCATGTAAAAAGCAGTAAGCATGGACACTAAAATTATAAAGTTTTACGCTTGCACACAGAATTTCTAAGAATTTTGTATAATCTTCATCTTCATAAAAAATTTTTCTATTTGCCACACCTCTGTTGATAACAAGGTGATATCCTGCAGCATCTACTCTTGATTTTCTAGGCATATTTCTCCTTCTGTGATCAAGATACAACTTTACTGGATTTAAAAGCTATGTAAAGAATCATTATAACACTTAAATCTATCATTACATCTGCGAAATTAAATATTGCAAAATCAAATCCACAATGCCAATAAACATAATCCACAACTCCTCCATGGATAAATCTATCATATATATTGCTACAACCCGCTCCCAAAAGTATCCCAAGAGGCAATGCATATTTTTTAAAAATATCTCTTTTAAAAACAAGATATATCAAAACAGATAATATTAATACTACTTGAATATATTTTAAATATTGTCCAAAAAATGAAAGCATTGAAAAAGCTATGCCTTTATTTAGTGTCAACACAAGAGATATACAATGACTAAAATAATTAAACCCATCCAAAAAAAGCAATTTAATGTTTTGGTCAATTATAAAAACACCCAAAAATGACAAAGAAAAGATCCAAAGAGATTTAATCACTCAAAGCCCGCTTTAAAAAAGTTTTAAGATTTTCCATCTCTGTTTGTAATATTTGAATATCTTCACCCTCCAATAATACCCTAAGTAAATTTTCTGTACCTGAATATCGTATCAAGGTTCTTATGCCTAAATTTTCCAATCTTTCTATAAATTCGTTATATCCTTCTATTTTATCAAGCGGTTTTTTGTGAGCTACTGGAATATTTTCTAAAAATTGAGGATACAAATCAAAGATATCAAATGCTTCACTTGTCTTTTTTTGACTTTTTATAACAAATGCTATCACTTGAAGTGCGCTCGCCAATGCATCACCTGTTTTAGCATAATCACTCAGTATGATATGCCCACTTTGCTCGCCTCCAAAATTTAAATCCTTCTTTTGTAAAACTTCTAAAACATTCTTGTCTCCAACATCGCATCTAAAAAGGGATATATCTTTTTTAAGCAGGTAATCCTCCAGAGCCTGATTGCTCATTACAGTAGCAGAAATCGCATTATTTAGCAGTTTATTTTCTGTTTTTAGATAAAAAGCCAAAGCGCCGATAAGTTTATCGCCATCTATAGTTTTTCCTGTTTCATCCACTACTACTAGTCTGTCTGCATCTCCATCAAGTCCAAAGCCTATATCTGCTCTTACTTTAACGACTTCTTGGCTTAGAGCCTGTGGATGCAATGCACCACAAGATTGATTTATATTGCTACCATTTGGTTCGTTATTAATGACTATAACATCAGCACCAAGTTCAGCAAATATAGTAGGTGCAACTTTATAAGCAGCTCCGTTTGCAGTATCTATAACTACTCTTATGCCATTTAGTGTCAAGTCTTTTGGAAAAGAATTTTTTATGTGAACTATATATCTTCCTATAACATCATCAATTCTTTTTGAAGTTCCAATATCCAAAGAAATTTTTTGATTTTCTCGTATAAGCTTATCATCAAAGTATATTTTTTCAATATTTTTTTCGATACTAACACTTAGCTTGTTCCCTTTTTTGTCGAAAAATTTAACACCATTATCATAGTAAGGGTTGTGAGAAGCACTTATCATAATACCCGCATCGCATCTCATGTTTTCAGTTAAAAAGGCGATAGCAGGAGTTGGCATCGGTCCAATTTGTATGACATTATAGCCAACTGCGGTTAAACCTGAAACGATAGCATTTTCTATCATGTAACCGCTTCTTCTTGTATCTTTTCCTACTATGATACGATTTGTTATAGATTCTTTTCTAAAATAAATTCCAACTGCCATAGCAAGTCTCATAGCAGTCATAGCATCAAGTTTTTTTCCAGCCTTGCCTCTTACTCCATCTGTTCCAAATAATTCCATCAAATATCCTCTTATAATATAAGAGGATATTTTACCATATTAAAAATTCAAAGCAAATTTAACGATATAAAAACCGCCAAAAATAAGCCATATAAATAAAATAGTTCCCAAATATATTGGTTTCCAACCTACAGTCTTAAATTTACTTATACTAGTCTCCATACCCATTGCTGTCATAGCCATAGTAAGGGCAAATGTATCTATTTTATTTATATCAGAAACCAATGGATGAGGCAATAGATTTAAAGAGTTAAATCCTGCCATAACTATAAAGAATATAGCAAACCAAGGTATAGTTATCTTTGCTTTTTCTCCTTTTTCAAGTTTACTTTTCCCTGTTTTTGCAAGCCAAAAGCCAAGTATCAATAAAAAAGGAGCAATCATCATAACCCTGATCATTTTAACAATAACTGCATATTTTGCCGTCTCAGCACTAACAGCATTACCAGCAGCCACAACATGAGCTACCTCATGAATAGTACCGCCTATATATATCCCCATATCTTTTAAGTTAAGAGGTATCAAACCCTCTTTATAAAGATAAGGATACAAAAACATTGCAGTTGTACCAAATATAATAACCGTACCGACCGCAATAGCACTTTTATAAGGCTCTGCTTTGATTACAGGTTCTGTCGCTAAAACTGCCGCCGCGCCGCATATAGAGCTGCCTGCTGTAACGAGGATGGTTGTATCTCTGTCTAATTTCAGTATTTTTGTACCTACAATGTATCCTATAATAAAAGTTAAAGTTACGACTGAAACACTTGTTATGATTCCTGGGATCCCAACTTGCTCAATATTTTGAAAAGTTAGTCTAAAACCATAAAATATAATAGCCGCTCTAAGTATTACTTTCATTGAAAACTGAATACCTGGGACCCACTCTTCAGGTAGTTTGTTTCTAAGTGTATTTGCATATATAATACCAAGGACAATACCGATTATCAAAGGACTTATGCCAATATTCTTAAAAATCGGCATTTCCGCAAAATATGATGCAGATGCCGCAAAAAGTGCAACAAATAAAATACCGCTTAGGGTGTGTGCTCTGTTTTCTTTACTAAATGCCATTTTCTCTCCTAAAATTATAATGCGGTATTATATAACTTTTATATTTATATGTAAAATTAATAAAATTTGATATAATCATTAAAAAAATCAATAAGCATAAAAATTATGAGGATTGAATTCTTTCAGCAGGCAAAGTTTTAGTGAAAAGGAGATTTACAGGTGAAGTTTAGAGAATTGGAAATTTTTTATGGATTGTGTGAAAATACACATGCAAGCAAACTTGCCAAAAAGATAGGCATAAGCCAGTCAGCTATTTCACTGTCTATAAAATCGTTAGAAAAAAAACTTGGAGAAACACTGTTTGACAGAGTTGGCAAAAAGTTAATACTAAATGAAAGAGGCAAAGAGTTTAAAGATGACACTTATAGACATTTTATTGCTCTAAAAAATTCAAAAGATTTGTTCAAGCAGGATCAAGTAAAAGGAAAACTTCAGGTTAGTGCAAGCAAGACAATAGGTGATTATATCTTGCCTCATATAATTTTTGACTTCTTGCAACAATACCCTGAAGTTAGCATCACCAGTTCAACTTGTAACTCACAAAATATAGCTCAAATGGTTGTTGATGGAGTTGTAAGTGTTGGAATAATAGAAGCAAATATATATCACAAGGAATTAATAAGTCAAAAAATTGGCGGGGATGAGCTAATAATCGTTACTAAAGATGAAAATTTATCTAAACAAGAATGCTACATAGATAAACTTTTTGATAAAGTGTGGCTACTTAGAGAAGAAGGATCCGGTACGAGAGATATGTTTTTAAATACTCTTGGCAATCTATCTTATGAAATTAACCAATTTTTAGAACTTTCAAGTTTCGAGAGCATAAAAAATATACTTTTGAAAAATGCCAAAGCCATAACTTGTATATCACGAGTATGCGTAGAAAATGAATTGAAAAATAGTGAGTTATTTGAAGTAAAATTAAAAAATATAGACTTTAAAAGAGATTTTTTTCTAATTTACCATAAAAATAAATATAAAAATAAATTATTTATGACATTTAAAGAGTTTTCTCTTAAATATTTTATTGACACTTAAGCTCTATTTATATATAATTGCAAGCTCAAAATGAATTATGAGTTTTCACGGGGTGTAGCGCAGTCTGGTTAGCGCACCTGGTTTGGGACCAGGGGGTCGAAAGTTCGAATCTTTTCACCCCGACCATCTTGTAATTTTAGATTATGGTGGGTGTAGCTCAGTTGGTTAGAGCATCGGATTGTGGTTCCGAGGGTCGTGGGTTCGAGCCCCATTTCCCACCCCATAGATTGAGCGCTCGTAGCTCAATTGGATAGAGCAACGGACTTCGGATCCGTAGGTTGAAGGTTCGACTCCTTTCGAGCGTACCATTTAACTGTTTTATATGCGCTCGTAGCTCAGCTGGATAGAGCATCGCCCTTCTAAGGCGAGGGTCTCAGGTTCGAATCCTGACGGGCGTACCATTTTTTGTCTAAAACATAATAAATTAAGTTTATTATGTTTTCAGTCACTAAAGCTTCGACTTTTTTGTCGAGAAACTTTTTATTCTATGCGGATGTGGTGAAATTGGCAGACACGCCAGACTTAGGATCTGGTGCCGCAAGGCGTGGAGGTTCAAGTCCTCTCATCCGCACCATTACTTCTGTATAAACTTTCAAAGACCTTTTCTCAAAAAAATATTAACTTTATATTTAAACTTGACATTTATTATATATTATGACATGCTGTTAGAGTAATTACACTAATTTAAGTAAAGGAGTCAAAATGTGCAGCGAAGCTTTAGTTGGTGACAATAAACCTAAAGAGGTTGAACTTATTGCCGGAAAAGAGTATTATTATTGTCAATGTGGAAGAA
>WFMT01000208.1 GCA_015488975.1 Campylobacteraceae bacterium
AACCAACACTTTGCACATTTGACAATAGAGCCAAACAAACCAAAACTTTTACCACCTTTTGAAGAAAACAGGTCTATATTTGATACTATTGAAAACGGCGAAGCTGTGCTTGTTCATCCTTATGAGAGTTTTGAGCCTGTAACAAAGCTCATACAAAGTGCAGCAAAAGACAGTAAAACGCTTTCAATACGGATGACACTTTACAGGGTTGAGAAAAACTCTCCTATAATAGCAGCCTTGATAGATGCGGCAAATAATGGCATACAGGTAACTGTTATGGTAGAACTTAAAGCTAGATTTGATGAAGAAAATAACCTTCTTTGGGCAAAATCTCTTGAAAAAGCAGGAGCTCATGTAGTATATGGAATAAGTGGATTTAAAGTTCATGCGAAAGTTACCCAAATCATACGAAAAGTAGATAATAAATTAAAATTTTATATACATTTAGCAACTGGCAATTACAACGGGGCTACTGCAAAGATTTACAGTGATATCAGCTTTTTCACTTCAAGAGAAAAAATTGTAACCGACAGCACTACATTTTTTCATATACTAACAGGATTTGCCAAAAAACAAAGGCTTAAGTACTTAAGTATGTCGCCAACTCAAATAAAACCAAAACTTCTTAGCATGATAAACCATGAGATAGCTTTTAAAGAAAAAGGAAGAATCATCTTGAAAGCAAACTCTTTGGTAGATCAAGATATCATAAAAGCACTTTATAAAGCTTCAATGGCTGGGGTTAAGTGTGATCTTATCATAAGAGGTATTTGCTGTTTAAGACCCGGTATCAAAGGAATTAGTGAAAATATAAATGTTATATCCATAGTTGGAAAATACCTTGAACACGCAAGAATCTTTTATTTTGAGCATTCTGCTATAAAAATGTATATTTCAAGTGCAGATTTGATGCCTAGAAACTTAGAAAGACGGATTGAGCTTATGTCGCCTATAGAAGATGAGAGACTTGTCAATACTTTAAAAGAGATATTAGACCTTCAACTTGCCGATAATGAACTCAGTTGGGAGCTTAAAGAAAATGATATATATGCAAAAAAACAAAAAGGTATCGGTAAAAGTATAAATTCTCACAATATTCTTGAAAGCTTTATAAATAAAACATATAAATCTTTTTATAAAGTAAGAGTTAAAAAAGGCGGGAATTTAGCAAGAAAATTTTTGAAAGAGAATTAATGGAATTGTTAATTTGAAAATGGGAGGAAAATGATATGTTAATGGAGTATGGCAAGATAAAGCCGATTGTTAAGAAAAATGTTTTTATAGCCGGTAGTGCTGATGTTATAGGGGAAGTTTTTATAGGTGAAGATAGCTCTGTTTGGTTTGGATGCGTTATAAGAGGTGATGTAAACTATATACAAATAGGCAAAAGAGTTAATATCCAGGATCTTAGCATGATACATGTAACTCATGCAAGTGAAGAAAATATAGACGGTAATCCAACTATCATAGAAGATGATGTTACCATAGGACACAAAGTCATGCTTCACGGGTGCAATATAAAAAGAGGAAGTCTAATAGGCATGAATGCAACCATACTTGATGGTGCTGTTATAGGTGAAGAGTCAATAGTGGGTGCAAATTCGCTTGTTACAAAAGGTAAAGTTTTTCCTCCAAGAAGCCTTATAGTAGGTTCTCCGGCAAAACTGGTAAGAACACTAAATGATAATGAAGTGAATGAGCTTTATGCATCATCAAAAAGGTATGTAGAGTATAAAAATAGTTACTTATAAAAATAGTTTATAATAAAAATTACTTAAATTATCATAAAAAATAATAATAGTTTAATATAAAAATGATATAATACACTAAAATTACATAATAAAAACTAATTTTTTACATAGTTTTTTTAAAAAGGAGAATATATGGCAAGAGTAGTCGTACTAGGTGGAGGTGTCTCAGGACATACCGCAGCAACATTTTTAGCTAAATGGCTCGGCAGAAAGCATGAAGTTGTTGTTGTAACACCAAATGCAAAATGGAATTGGATCCCATCAAATATATGGGTTGGAGTTGGAGGAATGACAGTTGAAGATGTTGTTTTTGAATTGGCCCCTGTATATAAAAAGGCCGGCATTGACTATAGGCAAGCCAAAGCATTATCAATTCATCCAGAAGGCGGAGAAAAAGAGAGCAAGCCTCATGTAACGATAGAATATACAAGTCCGACTAAAGCCGGGGAACAAGAAATAGTATCTTATGATTATCTCATAAATGCAAGTGGTCCCAAGCTAAACTTCGGAGCAACAGAGGGCTTAGGTCCGGAGGCTGGCAATTCTGTATCAGTATGTACGCCCGAACATGCTGCACATGCTTCAAATGAACTTGATCTTGTTATAGAAAAAATGAGAAAAGGTGAGCATAAAAAATTCCTTATAGGAACAGGACATGGAATGTGTACTTGTCAAGGTGCAGCATTTGAATACACTTTTAATGTTGATCATAAATTAAGAAAAGAAGGCGTCAGAGATAAAGCAACTATCACATATATTTCAAATGAGTATGAAATAGGCGATTTTGGTGTTGGTGGTATGCACATCAAAAGAGGTGGTTATGTAACAAGCGGTAAAGTTTTTGCCGAGTCATTATACTCAGAGAGAGCTGTCAAATGGATAATCAGAGCTCATGTAAACAAAGTAGAAAAAGACAGAGTGCATTATGAACTCTTAGACGGTACAAAGCATGAAGAGACATTTGATTTTGCTATGCTTATACCTCCTTTTGCGGGAGCCGGTATAAAAGCTTTTGATAAAGCTGGAGAAGACATAACTTCCAAAGTTTTCAATCCTGGTGGATTTATGAAAGTAGATGCCGATTATACCAGTGGTCCTAAAGGTTTTGATAATTGGTCTCCAAAAGATTGGCCAAGAACTTTACAAAATCAAGATTATAAAAATATGTTTGCAGTAGGTATAGCTTTTGCACCACCTCATCTCATAAGTAAGCCTATGAAATCGCCAAATGGAACTCCTATAAATCCAACTCCTCCAAGAACCGGGATGCCAAGTGCTATGATGGGTAAAGCTGTCGCTAAAAGTATTAGAGATATGATAGAAGGAAAAGAACAAGAGCCAAAACATACCGCTTGTATGGCTGAAATGGGTGCAGCTTGTGTGGCAAGTGCCGGAAAAGGATTTTTTAGTGGAACTGCAGCTGCAATGACTATGTATCCTGTTATTCCCGATTATGATAAATATGAATACGGAAGAGATATGAACGGAACATTTGGAACAATGGGATTAGCCGGACATTGGGTTAAACATCTTTTACACCATGCATTTATCTGGAAGGCAAAATTAAAGCCATTCTGGACAATAATACCTGAATAATAAGGAGAAAA
>WFMT01000209.1 GCA_015488975.1 Campylobacteraceae bacterium
AAGCAATTGAAGGCATTAGCTGAAGAGATTTCAAAATTTAATAAAGAAGTACAAAAAATGAGGATGGAAAAATGATTAAAAATATTATAGCCGGGGTTTCAGTATTATTAGCAGTTTGGGCAAGTATCTATATGTATGGGTTGGATAAGGATGCACATAAGTTGCAAAATATACACAATATTATTGCAAAATCAGATATTACACTAAAAAAGACCAAGAAAAAAATAGTGATAAAAGAGATGCTTACAACCGGTGGATCTAGTGTAAGTACATCTAATAGTGAAGCAAATAAAGAGCTACAAGCATTAAAAGCAAGTTCTGGAAATACAGCTACATTTAAAGTAAGTCCTTTATATACTAGAAACTGTTCGTCTTGTCATGGGGCTATTGGTCAGGGTGTAATTGGACCGAAGTTGATGGGAAGAACTAAAAAATTTATTTTGACAAATTTAGAAGATTTTAAAACGGGAGTTAAGAAAAATTATGTAATGTATGGTCTTCTTCAAAATTTAAATAAGGACCAATTAACAAAATTGGCAACAGAAATAGCAACATTTCAATCAAAATATGATGCGGCTAATAAAAAATAAGAGAGTAAAAAATGAACAGGTATCATGACGGTGTTAAAAAGTTAGTAAATGCTTCATTTTTATCAACATTTGTAAATAAAAATGAAAAAGGCAAGACAAGATTGTCTTGGAGGGGGATAAGATGGATTGTTATAATAAGTATAAATTTACTTTTTTTCTTATCATTTCATATTGATATACAAACACTTGAAGGTACCTTAAATGGCTCTAGACTTTTGGGCTTTCATTTAATAGATCCTTTTACCGCATTAGAGATTTTTGCAGCTGATCATAGTATGGATGTCAACATTATCATAGGCAGCCTAACGCTTGTAACTTTTTACTTTCTTGTCGGAGGAAAGGCATATTGTTCTTGGGTATGTCCTTATGGATTTTTGAGTGAAATTGGAGAATACATACACTTAAGATTAGTTGCCAAAAAGATAATCAAAGAAAGAAAGTTTGATCCTCGAATACGATTTTATTTCTGGGTACTTTTTTTAGTTGCGGCAGGAATTGACGGTTTTTTAGTTTTTGAAGTATTTAACCCTATCGGTGTACTTAGTAGATTTATTACCTATGGCTGGAGTTTGGCTTTGGTATGGGTTTTAGTTGCATTATTGTTTGAAATATTTTATTCAAGAAGAGGGTGGTGCAAGTATGTTTGCCCTGTAGGTACTACTTATAATATGTTGGGCTGGATAAGCCTTACTAGATTAAAATGGGATATGGATAAATGTGATCACTGTTCAGCGTGTATTGCTGTTTGTCCAGAAGATCATGTTTTAGAATTTATAAAGCCAAAGCATGATAAAGAGAGAATGGAAAAAAATAAAAAACAAGAATATATAAAAAATGGAGATTGCATTTTATGCGGCAGATGTGTAGATGTTTGTCATACGAATGCCTACAAACTTGATTTTAGATTGAAGGATTTGGTGTAATATGTTAGTTGAAATTAAAAATGTTTATAAGAAATTTTTAGGGGAAAATATACTTGATGATATAACTTTTGATATTAAAGAGGGTGATAAAATTGCCATGATGGGACCAAATGGTGCAGGTAAGACTACATTAGTAAGAGCAATACTTGGTTTTTATCATACTGACAAGGGTACTATTAAAGTAAATGGATTTGATCCAATTAAAAATAGAGTTAATGTGCTTGAGCATATAAGTTTTATCCCTCAGTTACCGCCCCCTATAAAATTAAGCTTAAATGAAATGATATCATTTATTGTAAAAAGTTCAGATATATCTGAAGATATGATATTTGAAGAAGCATACAAAATGGATTTGGATTTAAAAAGCAATTATAAAAAACAGTTTTTTAAATTATCAGGAGGCATGAAGCAAAAGCTTCTTATTGCAATAGCCTTATCTAAAAATAGTTCACTACTCGTTTTTGATGAGCCTACTGCTAACTTAGATCCAAAATCAAGAGATCATTTTTACAATCTTTTATCTGGTCTTGATAAAAAATGTTCAACTCTGTTTATAACTCACAGATTAGATGAGATTGAGGGCTTGGTTAATAGGCAGATTTATATGGATTTGGGAAAAATTATAGAAGATGAAAAATTATAAATTATTATTATTTTCATTTTTAGTTTTCGGCTTGTTTTTTTCAGGCTGTGGCAAAAAAGATAAAAAGGGTCCTGTTAAAATACATTGGGACAGAGATGCATGTCAAAGATGTGGTATGCTAATAAGTGATAGAAGATTTGCTTTTGAGGTTGTAAATCCTAAAAATGGCAAAGCATATAAATTCGATGATATGGGATGTGGTGTGACTTGGCTTAAGGAAAATAAAATTCGCTGGAAAAAAAAAGCAATTTTATGGATAATTAATGCTAAAACCGGAAAATGGATTAATGCAAAAAAAGCATTGTATACAAAAGGCAATATTACTCCTATGGCATACGGTTTAGCAGGTTACACAAAAAATACTATACCGAAAGGAAAGAAAGTGATAAACTTTAAAGAAGCATTAGAGCATATAAAGAAAATAAATATATTAGAAACAGAGAAAGAGAACCAATGAAAAAATTATTATTAGTAGCATATTTGGATGTAAAAGAGTCATTAAGGTCTAAATGGTTTTATGTTTATACTCTTGTATTTGGTGGTTTGATGGCGATGTTTTTTGTAACCGGAATATCTAATTCCGTTGTTATGGGTTTTACCGGACTTAGCAGGATGTTGCTTATATTTATACAAGTAACTATTATTATACTTCCAATTTTTATTTTGATAACAACAGTAAAGTCAATTTCTGGTGACAGGGAGAGTAATATACTTGAATATATGCTTTCTTTTCCGATTTCATTGAAAAGTTATTATTGGGGCAAGATATTGGGTCGATTTTTTACAGTATTTGTGCCGGTTATATTTGCTCTGGCACTGGGTGTAGTTTTTGGTCTTGTTAAAGGAGGTGCACTTCCTTGGCATATTATTTTACTTTATTCTGCACTATTGTTTTCAGTCTGTTTTATTTTTCTTGGAATAGCATTTTTTATTTCAACTATCGTAAAATCAACTGATATAGCTGTTGGGATTTCATTTATTATATGGATTACACTTTTGGCATTTATAGATATTGCACTTATTGGCTTAATGCTGCAACAAAGATTTAATGATGGGTTGATAATAGGTATTGCGATGCTAAATCCGGTAGAAGTCTTTAGGATTGGTGCAATATCATTGTTTGATCCTCAATTATCAGTAATAGGCCCTGTTGCATACTATATACTTGATACATTAGGAACAAAATGGTTGATAGTATATTCTATTTTTTATCCAATGGTCATTGGTTCAATATTTGCATTTTTAGGTTATTTGGCATTTAAGAAAAAAGATTTATTATAAGAACTGACCTTACGCACTATAATGAGCAAAGCTCTTTAAAGTGGCAGGGACTAAAGTCCCTACAACCCCCTGAAGCTTACGAAAAGTAGAACTTTTCGAGAAAAAAAGTGCGTAAGGTCAGATAAGAAGTCTAGTATTTTATATTTTAAAAGGAGATTTTTTTGAAAAAAATATTTTTAATTATTGTATTGTTTTCTTTTACTCTGTTGGCTGATAAATTAATACTCTTAAATAAGCATGAGATTGATCCGGTATATAGAGTTCCTGTTAAACAGAGCAGATTTTTATGTGAAGCAAAGTTAACTGACGGTAAAGTCGTTCAATTCATATCAGCACAGTCAATGTTGTTAGTTTATAATGATCAAGAACATTATATAAAAGCTGGTTTTTTATCATCAAAGATAAAAAATATATATGTCCAAGGTTATGTGAGCGGTGATAAAATAAATGCTAAAAATGCACTATATGTTTATGGAAGTGGATTGGCACTTTCAAATGGTGGAGATTTGGTAGCTTGTAAAAATATGAAACATGCTAAATTATTTGAAAAAAAACATGGTGGAAGAAAAATTATGAAGTTCAGTGATATAACGCTAAGGTTGCTTCGATATCTATAGAAGACGAGTATATTGTTTGACTTAATTTTATTAAAATATTAGGAGAGTATTATGAAGAAATTTTTACTGGTTATGTTGATGTTGTCCGTCGGACTTTTTGCGGTTGAGATGCCGTTGTTAAATAAA
>WFMT01000210.1 GCA_015488975.1 Campylobacteraceae bacterium
ACTATCATTTTGGTGTTCATAAGCGTATCTATATACCTGAAAAGCTTCTTTTTTTGATAATGTTTTTGAATCTTTTTTATCATACAAAAGACCCGAATAATCTACACCAAGTTTTCTCCCAAAATACTCAAAAGTAGGATAAATATTATTAACAGTGTCTGGTTGCATCAAAACTCTAAATTTTTTCACAAAATCATAATATTTATTGTCAGATTTATATCTATTTTGTGGATATGCTGTGTATGAGTGATGCGATTTGTCGGATAATTGCTCTTTTTGTTCTTTTAGAAGTAGTTTTATCTCTTGCAGTTCATTTAAAATTTCTCCGGCCCATTGTGGTTTTTCTTCTGCTTCACCACTAAATATTACTTCAATCTGCTCATAAACATTCATAATATCATTCCTTTATAATATTTGGTTTTTTTAAATCAATACCACGCTTAAGATTTATAGATAAATTTTTGTCAACTTTATACACACGTACATCATCCTCATCTCTATTAATTATCTTTTCAATAATTGTTACTATTTGCTCAATATCCTTTGCTGTTGCCTCCATATAATAAAAAATAGATTTTTGGATTCTAATAGAGACTTTTTCTAAACTTTTTGCTATTTTTGCTAATCTTTTTGGATCTGCAATATCATAACAAATTAAAAAATTAAATTTCTTCATCTACTGTAATCCTCCCCAATAGTTGCCCGTGCTGATTGATAAAATAAAGATCAAAAAGTGCTGCAAGCAATAAACATTCAGATATTGTAATATCAATCAATTTATTGACATATAGTCTTTTGATATGTCTATAAGCAATCACACTGTCACTGCATTCTGGTTTTTTAATTATCAAATACTCTTTGTCTATATGGAGAGTAGTCGCAGATTCTTTAATGACTAGTATTTGCTTCATAAATCATCTTTTTTAAATTAGCTATCTCGCTGTCTAACTTTGGCTTTAAAAGATCCACTAGTGTAACAAATTCTCTCCAAACTTTTTTTCGTCCTTCATATTTAAGATATACGCCACCCTTTTTACTAAAATCTTCTATTGAAAGCAGCTCATTTGTAAAAATAGAGATTACTGCTTGATTTATCGATGCTCTAAAGAGCTCCAATAAATCTGATGCAAGCGCATTATGTGTTCTAAATGGTGTATGTAGATAACCAAGTCCACATTCAAATCCGTAACTTATAAGTTGTACAGAAATAATATTGTAATAGAGTGAGTACCAATAAGACAAAAGAGCATTAACGGGATCTTTTGGCGGTTGTTTACTTCGTTTATTTTTATGTAAGTTTGCTGGGAGTAATGTAAAAAAATGTTGAAAATACTCTCTTGCAAAAGAACCTTCTATGCCCATGATTTCATTAATTTCAACTGCAGACTCCAACTGTTTTATTTTAGAAGTTATATCAACTTCAATATTATGGACTTTAAGTTGTTCCCTATGAGTTATTAGTTTATTTTTTATAAAATATTTTGCAAAATCTATTTTTGCTTTTAGTGAATTGTACTGTGCTAGTTTTACCTCTGCATTTTTGGTATTGGCGCTGTTAATAATACTAAACTTGTCGTTATTGTAGGAGATAACAAGTATCGATATATTATTGTCTGTAAGTTTTAAAATATCTTTTGTATGCAGTGTAGCTCTATGATTTAAAATTAGAATATCCATGAGTTTAAAAGGGATAGTTTGTTCTTCAAACTTAATAGAATTATTGACAATTTGCAGTGTTACGTCTTTTTTGTCAATAACAGCTATTTTCATAATATAATAACCCCATTTTTTTCAAAGACTATGTTTTTTGCTTTACCTAGCAGTATAGGATTTTTGGCAACTCTTATAATATTTACTTTATCATCATCTTCAATAAGCACTTCCAGCTCTTTTACCAAACTTTTCATAAGGTTTATGTCAAGTGGTGCTTCAACAGCTGATTTTTGTCCTCCAAGCGCATATGAATAAGCAATTTTTTTTACTTTAGGAAGACGTTTTTTATCTGGAATATCATAGGCGATGATGTAATTATGCAATTTAACTCTCCAAAGTGAATAAATTTCTATTTCTAGTTTTATAATTAGATATATAGTCAAAGAGTTTTTCTAAAGTTTTATCACCAACACCTTTGACTCTTAAAAGGCCACTAAGACTATTAATAGTGGAGTCATCAAGTGCTGTTCTGATTTTTTTTACTATATCGATTCTGATTTTAGTATCTGTTTTTATGGTAACATCATCAATTGCTTGAAAAATGGATTTAAACGATTGAAATAAATCATCTTGAGCCATTGGATTAAAGTGCCAGATTTCTACAGGAATATCACATTGGCTTAAATAATATGTCATAATTGATAGTGATTCCTTAGCATCAATACCACCTTTATCCGCACCAAGTAGTGGAAATGCAATAGATGTAATATTTTTTTGTTTATAGGTATCAAGAAATTTTTGCAGTCCTTTGTGAAGATATTCTTTTTTTGAAGGGAATTTCCAATTGTATTTTGTAGGAAAATTTAAAATGTTTTGTTTAGAAGTTCTATATATCCATAATACACCGATGTCAATCTTTTTTTGAGCACATAATAGTTGATATTTCTCAAACATTTCAGGTTCTCTCAATCTAAATTCATAAGCAATGCCTGCTCCCATAACACCAACACAGTTGATTGTATTAACTATAGTTTGACACTGGGTTGTAAAAATATTTCCTGTTTTTTCTATTATCATTTTCGACTCCTTTAAATTATGCAGCACTATAGAGTGCATTTGAACTTGATTGAAAAAATAGATCTGGTTCGATAGCGATTTTCCAAGATGCCAGATTGTATTTCTTCATCAACATAGCTTTTGTTGCCTCATTTTTAACATATATTCCTTTAAGAAATGAGATTGGTACTTGTTTGTAAACAAGCACTTCTGCCATCATTATCTGTTTAACAATAGGTGCTTTATCATTCCATCTCTTACTTTTGACTAAACTCCAATTTATTTTCTCTAAATCATTTAATTTATTATAGAAATTTACACTGTTGGTTGATGCATTTCTATCTGTAAAAAGAATGTTATCTTGTGCTAAAAGCTTTTTATCAAACGCAAGGATTACAATATCTTCATCTTTATTTCTATACATCATTGCATTGCGAGGATTAAAATAGAATGGAACATATTCATGAATTTTTCGTCCATAGATGTATTCACGAGATTCTCTTCGATTGTTTACTTCTTGATTTGATATATCTCTTTTTTTGTAAGGATTATTGTGTGCTTGTAAACCATACTTGAAAATTGTATCGAGATTATTGATGTGCGTCATATGATCAAGTGATGTTAAGCCGTATTGATCAAGAACCATGTATACCTTCCTTATGTTGTGTTAAGGAAAGTATAGGAGTTTATTTGGACATATTTTGTCTATATTATAGTTTTTTTAGGATAGGTTAATGCAATTTTTCTGATATTGTTCAATTAACTCCTTGATACCTTTTTTAATATTTTTATATTCTGTTTTTATATTTCCATGTGCTAAATTATTTCTAGTATATGCTATTGCATCAATAAGTGTGTTTTCAGAATATATGATATCATATTTATAGGTTTTTAATAGTGCTTTGGGAAATAGTTGTTTTATCCTTGAAAATTCATTTTGATTAATAATTATTGGTATATTCTCTGTTTTCTTATTTTCCTTCCAGTTCTTTTCAAATTTGTTATATATAAATTCTTGTTCTTTAAATTTTACAAAAAAATCTCCAATCGCATACAAATCATTTTTATAAAATATCTCTATTTTTTCTACTAGTTCCTTTTCATTTTTTTTGATTGTAGTTTTTATATATAAACGTACACTTTCATAGAGTAATGCAAGACTTACTAACATATAGTTTTTATCAAACAATGCATATGAAAGGTCAAAATAAGTTTGGTACCTTTTTTTTCCTTCATAGTTTGTTAATGTCTCAATTTCCTTTGAAAGTTTATCAGCTTGTTGCTTTATTGAGACATCATCAATCTCATGTAGCTTTTTTATAAGATTTTTTGAGCTTTTATTAAAAAGATGGTTCAAGCTTAGTGCCATAATGTCATTTGAAAAGTTATTTAGAGCATCGAGCAAAGGCTTGTATTTTTCAACTTCTATATGATTGGATACTGTAAAATTATTATTAAAATTTGTAAGAATAAAACTAATATTTGCAAGTTCCATATATGCTTTCAAATCAATTATTTCATATTGTTTTTCTTGTGGAGTCTCTTTTGCAAAAAGAATATGCTCTATCTTTTTAGTATCTTTAAAATTTTGTATTACTAAATCAATGAATACCAAAAGGGGTAAATGTCTAAATCCATGGCTAACATCTATAATTACTTTATCATACGTTGACAATAATTTATCAATACTAGCAAAAATTTCACCAAAATCTTCAGAATCATTGATTAGAATGCCGTCATCAAAAGAGATATCTAATCCATATTTCATTAAAACTTTTATTTGTATCTCTTTCGCTTTTTGTGTATAAATAGGAATTATTTTATAATTACCAGCATAATTCTCAATTAATAAAGGTAATGTATTTAATTTTTTTGCAGATTTTAGACGAGTTATTTTTGAAATATATTCTGCCTCTTGTATCTCATTATTATCTCTATCGTGAGTTCCAATCATTCCTAAAACTGTAATGACAGCTTTTGTTTGACCTTCATTTACTTTTTTTTTAATTTTTAATGCCATTTAAATATCCTTTTTCTTGTGAAGTTTTACTCTTTAGAGATTTTGTTTAACATTTCTATAATTTTTTGAGTTCTCTTAAATGCACTTTTCTTTTTTGGCTTATCCCATATTTTTTCTTCAATCATTTTTTCTTTGACAAAAGTTAAAGCTTCTTGTTTAAACTCATCAATTTCATTTTTCTCTATTGCTTGGAATACAATAGTAGAGATATTTGCATTTTTATCTGGATATATATCTTTTAATTGCTCTATCTTTAACTCAAATGGACTTAGAGATGCCAACCTTTCCTCTTTCTCTTTTTGCTCTTGTTCGATTTTTTCTTGTTCTAATTTTTTAGCCTCTTCTTGTCTTTTTTTGTTTTGCAATCTCTTCTCTTTTTG
>WFMT01000211.1 GCA_015488975.1 Campylobacteraceae bacterium
CTTTTAACCCACCAATGCCATGCACTATAGAAATGACACCGTATCTTGCCGCTATCATTTGATTTAATCCGCAAGGCTCAAAAAGTGAAGGCATTACTAAAAAATTTGCCGAGGCATACATCTTGTGAGACATACTCTCATCATAACCTTTTATAAAGTGGATATTTTCATATTTTTTTGATAAAAGCATAAGATTTACTTCATATTTCTTTTCGCCTTCACCTAAAATAACAAATTCAAATTTCATTTTGGAGATATCTTTTAAAAGATCGATTATCAAAGAGATACCTTTTTGCTCAACCAATCTGCCTATAAATATAAAAAGAGGTCTTTTACTATTTTTAATACTAAGACTTTCATAAAAAAGATTTCTATTTTTTTCCTTTTTATTTAAAGTTTTTACATCATAATTCTCTTTTATAGATTTATCATTTTTAGGATTAAAATATTCTGTATCGATACCGTTTAATATTCCCTCAAGTTTATATTTATATTTACTTAAAAAACCATCAAGTCCACAGCCATACTCTTTTGTCTGAATCTCTTTTGCATAAGTAGGACTGACAGTTGTTATCCTGTCACTATAAGCTATCCCTGCTTTTAAAAGATTGACTTTGCCATAAAATTCAAATGATTCTTGATTAAAATATTTTTTAGGTATTTCTAAAATACTTAAAATATCTTGTTCAAAAACTCCTTGATATGCGAGATTATGGATAGTAAATATAGATTTTACCGCTGATTTTTTTTCTTTTAAGATAAAAGCCACCAAAGCTGTATGCCAATCATTTAAATGAGCAATATCTACTTTTAAAAGCTCTGCCACTTTTGAAACGGCATAAGAAAAAATCCCAAATCTAAGAGAATCGTTTTTATATCCGTAAAGAGTGTCAACTTCGCATAAAATATCATTATAAACAAACAAAGTGTCAATCTTTTTATCAGTATGTCTGAAAAGCTCAATTTCATAAAAATTATCTCCAAAAGTTAAGATAAATTTTTTACCAAAAGGCATAATGTCAAATTTATCTTTATCAATAAACTTATACATTGGAGTTATATTAATAATTTCACATATTTTATTGAGCTCAAGTGGTAAAGAGTGAGCCACATCAGCCAATCCTCCACTTTTTGAGTATGGAAAGACTTCGCTTGAGGCAAACAAAACTCTCATATAACTGTGCTTTTAAGAAGCTCTGCCGCATTTTCAGGAGATAGTGGGTTTATATGTATCTTGCTTTGAAGCTCAAATCCTCCTATCTTATAAATTCTTGGAATTATCCTTATGTAAAAACGGTAAAATTCATCAATTTCATCAAAAAATTCTTCTGTTTCATAACTTTTTTGCATCGGAGGGTTTTGAATATACAAATTATAATCAAAATTTCCTATTTGAACTTTCAATTTTGACAAACTATCTTTTAATAATTCTGATATTTCATCCAAAAGTTTTTTATCTAAAGCATCTACTGAACTTATTTTTACTTTTGGCATTATCATGACTTCAAAAGAAAAAGCACTGGCATAAGGACAAAAAGATATAAAGTTTGCACTCTCGTTTATAACTCTTTTATTTTGCTCCAATTCATAATCTACGATATCTTTAAAAATACTTCTACCGTGAGTTTTATAATGGTTAAAATAATATTTTAGATTTGATAATTCATTTTTTGGGATTAGAGGCATCGCTATTAGCTGGGTATGAACATGGGGGAGTGTCGCACCTGAGTTTTGGCCTTGATTTTTAAAAATACAAAAGTAAGTCAACCTTATATCTTTTTTCAAATCTTCAACTCTAAGCTTGATGACATTTAGCCAATCCTTCATCTGTAAAGTCGATAAATCTTCAAAACAAACTATATGTTTTGGTGTATCTATGATAATTTCATGAGCACCAAAGCCATCTCTTTTTTCATAAATACCGTCAATATTTGATATATCAGTTGCTTCTATCTGAACTGCTTTGTAGAGATTTGGCACAACCCTGACATCCCAAGAAGAGCTGTTTTTGGCTTTTAAAGAAAATATTTCAGGCGGAGTCATATCCTCATGTCCACTACAAAATGGGCAAAGAGTTTTTTCATCACTTTTTTTATCAATCTCTTGAAAAAGATTGGGTCTTGTTAGCCTGTTTGGTGCTATTATCACTTGTTCGTTATTTAATAAATCGTATCTAAACTCAGACATTTTCAACCTTTAATGCACCATTGACTTCAAAATTTCTACAAAAAGGAAAAATGAGTGCAAAGCTCACTCCCTGAGCCATAAGCTCAAATCCTTTTTCACTTTGAGAGACGGTATTTAGTGGAGTCATCAATAGTTTAAAAGGTAAATTTAAAGAAAATGATAACTTTTTTTTCGTATATTTATCAATCAAAAAAAATTCTTTTATATTTTCAAATTTTATATCATCTAATAAAGAAATATCATCATAAAATACATTTTTCAAATCGGCAAAATGAAGATTAAATTCCAAAGCGTAAAGATACTCTTTTTCACTTTTTGAATTTATTTTTATATCAAATGCAATTCCCTCTTTTAAAAATTGATATTTTTTTGTAATAATCGTATCATACTTTTCATCAAAATATATCCCACCTTCTCTTTTAAATACAATCTTGTTTTTATCTTTTATCAGCTCAAACGGTTGATTTGCAAAATCTCCATATTCCCAAAAGGAGCATCTTTTAAAATTTTCCATGGTAAAAGTTTCATTACTTATATGATCAATAAAAGAATTTTTAATATACCAGTCAAAACTAAGAGCATCTTTTATCTCTTTATCTACCTCTATTTCTTTATTATGGATAGTTTCAATTTCATCTTTTGATTTCTTTATTTTTGAAGTCTTTTGTTTTTCTATCATTTTTTGATGATAAGACTCTTCTCTTCTTGTTAAAGTATTTTGATAGTTAAACTTTTTATCTCTTTGTAAAAATTCTACCATTTGTCCGCCATAATGGCTATCAAATCTTATTATAAAGTTATTTTTTATGATTTTTACTTCGTCATATCCATTCATATCTATATCATTTATCTCTATAGCTTCTTTCTTTTTATATCTTATATTTTCACATTCACATAAATAAGAGTAAGCATTATCTCTTAAATTTGGCAGATACAAACCCCCAAAAACTCCATGCCAAAAAACATCATTTGTCTGAAGTTTATAAAGCGAGTCTAAAAACTTTTTATTTTTTACCTTGTTTTTTGAAACTTCCAGCATCCTTTTATGAAGCCTGTTTGATTCATCATACTTAACAAAAAAATTTTTCCAAGTTCCGCCTTTTACAAACTTATCCGTATCATCACCATAAACTTCTTTGGTTTTAGCTTGTATCTTTTCAAGAATTATCGCATCTTTTGCTCTTAAACTCCATTCACCCATCTCATAATATGAAACATTTTGCAAGTATGCAATACCTTTTGCTTTTTGCTTTTGATAATACTCATTAAAATGCATACATTCTATGGATTTATCTTTTAAAACAGTCGTAAAAAACTCTTCAAGCCATCCTTTTTCATATACCCATTCATAAGTTCCAGGCCACAAGCCAAACTTTTCCGCATCATCAAAGATAATTGCCGCACTTTGTTTTGTTTTATATAACTCTTTTATATCCTGTATAACTTCTTTTACATTTTTAAAAGGGATTGCATATCTTAATTTTTTACTTATAGGAAAAAGAGCTAGTTTCTTAGCATCGTTTTCGCTAAAATAGTATCCATCCAAATTTTTACTGTCAAACCCACTAGCACAAAAATGATAATCATCAACCATCGCATACGAAACTTTGCATGCAACAAAATCATTTATAAGCGAATCCTCCCAAACTCGCTCAGTAAGCCATGCTCCTTTTGGTATTTTTGAAAATTCTTTTTTTATATATTTATTTAATTTTTCTATTTGAGAAATTCTATCAATACTTGGTATAGAGCTTAAAACAGGCTCATAAAATCCTGCTGTAAAAAACTCAATAGTGCCATAATCACTTAATTTTTTTATATTTAAAAATACTTCGATATAATTTTTCTTTATATAGTCCAAAAGCCAACCACTACAATGAAGTGCTATTTTAAATTCTGGAAATTTTTTTAAAACTTCAAAAAAAGGCTTATAACATTTCTCAACAGCTTCATCAACAGCCTCCTTAAAATTATCCACAGGTTGGTGCATGTGAATTCCAAAAAGAAATTTTACCTTCTTATTTTGCATTTATCATCCTTGTTATAAAAACCAATTTTTCTCAAATTCTTCATTACAAACTTCTATATCACCAAAGATAGGCACAAATTCACTATTTGATTTTTTATCAGTGATTTCTATTTGAAGATTGATTTTCTTTATATTTTTACATATTTTTTTATTTATTGATAATTCCAATATATCTTTGATTGCCAGTTTTACTCCATTTTGTTCATATTTTTTCATAATCGGAAGTGTTATTATATTCTTCAACTCTTTTAAATGAATTTTTATCTCTTTATACTCTTTAAAAAGTTTTTTATTATCCGCATCAAGGCGTATATATATAAAATTTTCATCTTCACCATAATAAAGCTGCTGGACAATACCTCTGCTTGTATCCATAGTCGAATATGCCTTGCTCTCATCCACCAGACCAGACCCCAGCCATTCATAAAATGAATCTTTTTTGCCATTTACATTAGCTGTTATATTAAACTGCGGTTTCGTTTGTGATAGTTTAGCTTCTCTCTCTTTGGATATAGGTAACATTAAATTTGATGGTATTTTCATATTTGCAAGCTTGTATATATCTTGCAAATGAGATCTAAAAAGCAAATCAAACTCTTCTAAAAAATCGCTAAAATGATCATCTCCGTACCACCAAAACCAATCTGAACATTCACTTGCTAAAAAATGTTTTTCTACTAATTTGCTAGTTTTTTCATCAAATATGCACTCTTTTGTATCCCTTTTGGTTTGATATATAAGCTCCCAAGCTCTATTTTTTTCATTATGTCCCACCCAAGTATCAAAAGTACCGTATATCCAACTTCCCGGATGTAAAGTCGCTAATTTGTTTTTTTTAAAATTATTTATTTCATCAAAATTTTTTGTTTGTATATTTTTCTCATTTGAAAGTTTTTCATACAATTTCATGAAAAAATCCATCGCATTGTTTTGATAAAATTCCCATGCATTTTCGCCATCAACTATCACAAAAACAGTTCCATCTTCTTTCTTAGAGTTTATATTATTTATTTTTTGAACAAAATCATTTACCGCGTCATTTGCTTTTTTATATCTGTATGAAAAACCTATCAAATCACTTAGAAAATGATCTCTAAAAGCTATTAGAACATCACTATATTCAAATAATTCATATATCAAATCTTTTTGATTATTTTTTAAAGTTTTAAAAAGTATCGCTTCATCGGTTGCTACCCATTTGATACCTTTTCTTTTATACAATTCTAAACTCTTTTCATCCACCGCACCCTCAGCCGGCCAAAAACCATTTGGATTTACGCCAAATACTTCTTTGTATAATTTAATAGAAAAATCAACCTGTTTTAAAGCATCATCTTCCAAAGAAAAATACTCTTTTGGTAAAGTAGTATCAGGGTTTGAAATCTTTGCATTATTCATATCCAAAAGAAGTGGGAGTATCGGATGGTTTAAAGGTGTGGTTGAAAGCGAAATCTGTCCTTTTTTTAAAAGTTTTGCATAAAAAGGAAGAATTTTAGGGATAAATTTCAAGAGTGTATCTAAAAGATTTGCTTTATCAAGAGCATCGTATCCCTTTTTTTTATCTATTAAATTCTTAATTATACTATCGTTTTGTCTTAAAAAATTTCCACACCATGAAAGCATAAATAAAACTTCAAACTCTATTAATTCATTATCATTATAATTATCTTTGTAAAACAATTCTGCAAACCTTGGAAAACTTGATACCATAGTGTCAAATTGGGAGGATTTGCATATCTTTATAAGTGATTTTCTATCAACCTTTGTTAACTCTTTTGGATCTTTTATCCAAGAAAGTAAAAACTTATCTTTTTTATATCCATTTTTTTCATACACTTGAATTTGTTGTATCAAAGGAGGCGTGAGATTGAAAGTTGCTTTTAGA
>WFMT01000212.1 GCA_015488975.1 Campylobacteraceae bacterium
CCGCCATACAAACAAAATACAAAAAATATTCACAATACTCAAATATCATCGTCTCTTGATAAGCCTATATTTAGCCATAATACAAAACAAAAAAATAATAACATTCTCTCAAAAGATCAACAAGCTAAACAATTTACAGATAAAATAAAATTTACGCCTGTTGACAAGCCTGTATTGAGCCATAATAAACCAACAAGAAGTGATGATGTAAAAATTGTTTCTCGAATAAAAATATTTGAAGATCATAAAAAAATTAAAAATAATACAAAACATAACAAATTGGATAAAGACAATATTTCCTCTCTTTCTCAAGCAGACAAAAGTAGTGCTGCTAAAACAAAAGAAAAGCAAACCAAGACTATAAATTACGAACCAATAGAAAACAAACAAGTAAATATGCATATAAAAAATGAAATTTTACCACAACACTTAAAAGGTGGCAATACACAAACAAATCAGACAACAACACAATTTGCAAATGACTTAAAAGAGCAAATCCAGCACTATAAACCTCCTATAATGAAGATAAAAATGACTTTAAACCCCAAACACTTGGGTGAAGTTGAGGTAAGTATGCTAAACAGAGGCAACACACTACAAATAACTATCAATTCCAATACAAGCACAATGGCTGTTTTTGTACAAAATCAAGCTGAATTTAAAAACTCTTTGGTAAATATGGGTTTTACCAATTTAAATATGAATTTTAATTCAAATGGAAACAATCAAAATAAAAATTCAAATCATTCACAAAAAAACAGTAAAAATTTTAAAAATTTTAGTGAAACAGAAATAGAAAATATAAATACATTAGATATTACTATACCTCGGTATATATAAAGGATAAAAGATGACAACAGCGATAAACAACACTTCACAAACAACAACTACAAAAGCAGTAAATCCTAAAAGCATCTTAGGTAAAGATGATTTTTTAAAACTGCTTTTAACAGAACTTGAACATCAAGATCCTACAAATCCAATGGATAGTGGAAAAATTTTAACTCAAACTTCACAACTTGCCACTTTGGAATCAGCCAATAATACAAATAAAACCATGGCATCTCTTGTAAGCCAAATGAAGTCAAGTTCAAACTTAAATGCAGTAGCAGCTATCGGTAAAATGGGAAGTTTAGGAACAGACACTATAACTTTACTAAAAGACACAACTCCATCTTTTGATCTGTATTTTAAGCATAATATAAAAAGTGGCACTGTCAATATAACTAATAGCCAGGGCAACACAATAAAAACTTTTATTTTAAAACCACAAAATAGCGGAGTATTGACATTTAAATGGGATGGTACAGACAATTCCGGCAATAAAGTATCGCCCGGAAGCTACAAGGTAAGCTCAAACTACAGCGACGGGTCAACTGGCAGCTTTAGCACTACTTATGGATTATATCCTATAAGTGCGGTTAAATTTGTAAGCGGAAAAGCAGAGCTTAAACTTGGAAACAATTACTATCCACTTTCAAATGTCAAAGAGATATATAATTAAAGGATTTTTAAATGACTACATCTTTTTATAACGGTATCTTGGGAGTGCAATCCCACCAAAAAGGTATAAATATAATTTCTGACAATATATCAAGTATGAGCTCAACCGCATTTAAGGAAATCAGCCCAGAATTTTCAACTATTTTTTCTACAACTTTAAATACTGCAAGCAGCAACTCTACATCTAATGACATAGGCTTAGGAAGCAGTGTCAATGCAACAAGCATAAATCTTTCTCAAGGTACTCTTGTACCGACTGAAAGAACTTTTGATATGGCGATTAATGGAAAAGGATGGTTTGGTGTAAAAAAATCCGATGGAAACACTTACTATACGAGAAATGGTGATTTTTCTGTAGATAAAAATGGCGATTTAGTTAATCCAGATGGATATTATCTTACAGGAACTCTTGGAGGAAATATTTCACCAACTACTTTACCTCAAAGCAAATTGGATGCATTTGGCAAAGCATACAGCACCCAAGGATTTACAAATCAAACACCATATTCGATATCTCAGATTAGTGATATTAAATTATCTTCTGTTGCAGCTCAACAAAAGATTAATTTACCTTACTTTTTGTATCTTCCTCCAAAACCAACACAAAATATACAATACAAAGCGAATTTGGATCCAACAATAAAAACAAAATTTGATCCAAATACAGGAACAACTCAGGAAGTGCCAAATATAGAGCATTTCACTACTTCTTTAATTTCTCCTACAGGTGAACAAAATATACTTGATATGACTTTTACAAAAAAAGTACCCAGCCAAATCATAGGAAGTACATGGGATGCAAATATTCAAATACAACAATTTTATGAAAAATACAATCCTTCAAAATCTTATAATACATCAAAATATGTAATTGATAAAAACGCAAATAAAGTATATCAAATAGTCGATGATAAAAGCGGAGTTGTAAGTTTTGACGGCTCTGGAGCATTGCTTAGTGACACGATTCCTGAACTTTCAAACAGTGGAGTTCCTTTGAAATTAAATTTGGGTACTGTTTTAAATCCCTCTCAACCAAATAGTGGCTTTGATGGACTTACTTCTTTTAAAAATAACAAATCTTCCAATAGTGTAAAAAAAGATGGGGTAGCTGAAGGATTATTGACTAAATATAGTGTAATAAATAATGGAGAAATTGTTGCCAACTTCACAAATGGACGGACAATACCTGTTGCAAAAATAGGGGTATATCATTTTCAAAATGCTCAGGGACTTGAAATGGCAGGGAATTCATTATACAAAGAGAGTGCCAATAGCGGAAAGCCTATATTTTTTCAAAATAGCAGCGGAGAGTATATAAATAATTCAAAAATACAAAGTCACAGACTTGAACAAAGCAATATTTCTTTTTCTACTGCTTTAACCGAACTTATCATGATGCAAAAAGCTTATGATGCAAGTGCTAAAAGTATTACAACAAGCAATCAGATGATTCAAAATGCGATAAATATGAAAAAATAATCTGGAATACTATTTGCTTATCAATACGATATGATACAAAACTTAAAGAAATTAGAAAGGATATAAAATGATGAGATCATTATGGGCTGGTGTTTCCGGTCTTAATGCACACCAAATAGCCATGGATGTAGAAGGTAATAATATTGCCAATGTCAATACTGCGGGTTTTAAATATAGCAGAGTAAATTTTTCTGACCTTCTTAGCCAAACTTCCACAATTGCAACTGCACCTCAAGGTGAACTTGGAGGTAAAAATCCTATGCAAGTAGGTTTGGGCGCTCAAGTTAGCTCCATTACTAAAATTTTTAAGCAAGGCTCAATCCAAACAACAGATAAAAATACTGATCTTGCTATCCAGGGTGATGGTTTTTTTGTTGTCAGCCCAGATGGTGGAAAAACTTATAAATTTTCAAGAAATGGAGATTTTGTTTTTGATGCAAATGGTAATTTTGTAAACAGCAATGGCTATATTGTTCAAGGCTGGTCAAGAGATGGCACAACAGGTCAAATAGATTCTACTGCTCCTATCAGCAATATTACAATCCCATCAGGTCTCACCACTCCGGCAAATCCCACAGCAAATGTCACTCTTAAAGCAAATCTAAACTCAGGTCCTTTAATAAAAAATAAATCATTGATTTACTCTTTGCCTTCAAATGGTAACAATGAGGTGAAAGCTGGGGCAACAGATAAATTGGATTTTAAAACACTATTTAACGAAACAGGAGAATCACTGTCCTTAAAAGATGGAGATAATTTTAAATTTACACTTACAGACTCTAGTGGAACTACAGATACATATACTTTTACATATAATACCACAGGTGGTAACGGAAACACACAATTTAAAACAACAGAAGATTTAAGAAAGGAATTACAAAACGTAGTAACCGACACTACAAAAGGAGGAAACTCTGGTGCTACAGTTATTGTTAACAGCCAAGGAAAATTTGAAATTATCAATGGCACTTCAGGAAATAACCTAAATGTAAAGCTGTCTAGTGGATCTCAGAATAATCAAAAATTCCTTGATATGCTTACACCTTTAGAGGGGACTATACCGGCTGATGGAAGTTCCAAAATTTCTCAATCTTTTTATTCCGCGACTCATGCTTCAAGTATAGATATATATGACTCATTAGGAACAAAGCACACGCTAAGAACAGAATTTAGGAAAACAGGACAAGATTCAAATGGGTCTACTTGGCAAGTTGTTTTAAATGTCCCAGATCCAGGAG
>WFMT01000213.1 GCA_015488975.1 Campylobacteraceae bacterium
TAAATGCTTTGGCTCACTTTACAAACTGGATTCCAGGACATGTTCACGATGGAACACTTGGATGGGTTGGTTTTATGATAATAGCAGCTATTTTTCACATGGCTCCTAGAATGTTTAAAAGAGAAATTTATAGTAAAAAATTGGTTGATGCACAGTTTTGGGTGCAAACAACAGGTATAGTTCTTTACTTTACTAGTATGTGGATTGCAGGTATCACTCAGGGCATGATGTGGAGAGCAACTGATCAGTACGGCAACTTGACTTACTCATTTATAGATGCGGTTAAAGTTCTTCATCCTTACTATACTATTAGAGGAATTGGCGGTGTATTTTATCTCATAGGTGTGATTATGTGGGGATATAATATATACAAAACATTTGCGGCTGGCAGAGTGCTTGAGAAAGAACCTGCTTATAAATCGCCTATGGCAATATAAAAGGAGGTTGTTATGTTTCATTGGTTAGAAAAAAATCCATTCTTCTTTGCAGTAGGTGTTTTTGTTGTCATTGCTTATGCAGGATTGGTAGAGGTATTGCCTAGTTTTGCTAAAGAATCAAGACCTTATGTGGGGACTAAACCTTACAGTGTATTAAGATTGGCTGGGAGGCAGATATATATTCATCAAGATTGTAATGCTTGCCATTCACAACTTATTCGTCCTTTTAAAAGTGAGACAGATAGATACGGTATGTATTCTTTAAGTGGTGAGTATGCTTATGATAGACCATTTTTATGGGGCTCAGAAAGAACTGGACCTGATTTGCACAGAGTAGGAAACTACAGGACAACAGACTGGAATGAAAATCATATGAGAAACCCTCAAAGTGTTGTTCCTGATTCTATCATGCCACCTTATCCTTTTCTGTTTAACCAAATAGCTGATATTGATACAGCGTATGCTGAAGCTTATACGGTTAAGAAAGTATTTGGAGTTCCTTATGATAAAAAAGGAATGCCAAAACTTGGAACGCTATCTCAAGCTAAAGCAAATGCTCTGGCTGAAGCTAAAAAAATTGCAGCAGATATGAAAGATAAAAAAGTAAAAGAGATGGTTGCAGACGGTAAGATACCAAAAATTGTTGCACTTATTGCTTATTTAAATGGTTTAAAGTAGAAAGGATATAGATTGGAGAGTGAAGCTATAAAGGAATTGCAAGCCTATGGTTATCTTTTTATGGTTGTATTTTTGGCAATAGGGTTATATGCATATATATATCATTTATATAAAAGTCAGAAAGATGGCAAGGTAGATTATGAAAAATATTCTGATTTAGCTTTGAAAGATGAGATTGACACAACTCCAGTCGAAAGTCATATAAAAAAAGACAAAAAAGAGGAAGGAAGAAATAAATGAAATGGTTTAATGATAATGTTAATATTCTTGCTCTGATCGGTGCTGCTGTTATCATTATATTGACTGTGCTTGTTGCAGGAAAATATATAAGACAAATGAAGACAGATAAAAGTACTGGTCAGCTTACGGGTGGTAATTGGGATGGTATAGGTGAATACAGTAATCCAATCCCAACAGGTTGGGGTTTAATTTTTTTAGGAACAATAATCTGGTGGCTTTGGTATGCACTTGCTGGATATCCACTATGGTCATTTTCGCAGATAGGTCAATGGAATCAAGAAGAAGCAAATTACAATAAAATATTCCAAAGTAAATGGAAAAATGCAAATACTGAAACTCTGCAAAATATGGGTGAAGGTGTTTTTATAAATGATTGCGCTCCTTGTCATGGTATTTTAGGTAATGGCTCAAATGGAAGAGCACAAAATTTTGAGCACAGGTTTACAGCAGCTCAGGTTTTGGCTGTCATTAAAGGCGGTTCTGCGGCACTTGGAGATAGTAAGGCAAATATTGCCAAAGGTAAGGGACAGCTTGGATTTCCTCTTGGCGTTATGCCTCCTGGCATGGCAAGCGGAAAAAGTGCTAAAGAGATAGCAGATTATGTTGCAGGAGGACTTAAAGGCAAGGCGCCAGCTGGATTTGCCACATGTGCAGGATGCCATGGTAGCAATGGCAAAGGAAATAATGGTACAGCTCCTGATCTTGCTTCCTATAATGAGAAAACAGTATTGCATGTGTTAGCTCACGGTAAAAAAGGTATCATTGGCAGAATGCCTGCTTTTAATAGTGGAAGACTTTCTGATATTCAGAAAAAAGCTGTCGCAACTTATGTTAAAAGCCTAATGAAATAAGGAGTAAATATGGAAAATCCAACAAGAAGATTATGCTTTAATCTAAATGGTCTAATGGGTGGAGTAATAGCATTGGTTTTACTCTTGGCAATATTGGTGTTTTTAACAATCTGGGACATACAGGTACAAAAAGAAAATGCTCAAAATTATTATCAAATTAAAAATCCACAGGGAATAAAATTTGAAAGTAATAATAATGCTAAGCATTATGAATTAGTAAAATAAGGATAGAATATGGCAGATAAATTATATTATTTGATTGGACTGGGTCTTGTTTTGACTGCTGTGGTTTCGTTATGGGCAGTTTTGACTCCACACCACTTGTTTATTGGATAGAATTTGAGTAGAATTTTTAGGTTAAGACAGCTATTTTTTGCTGTCTTAACAATTTTATTATTTTCAAATGTTTATGCTAAAGATAACTTAATACTTTGTAATAACTCTATAGTAAACAGTAGAGCTATAGGTGAGATTGAAAAAATTGGTACAGAATTAAAAGAGAAAAGCGGTATATCTGCTTATATATGCATTAAAAAAAGTATTGGACACGAAAAAATAAAAATATTTGAAAAAAATTTAACAAAAAATATTAAAGGTTCATATATTTTGCTCACTTTAGCTCTGAAACAGCAAAAAGTTGATATTACAACATCGCAAGATATAAAAAACCTTATTGATATTGATGCTATTTTGAGCCCATTTACCGGTACTATTATTCCTATCTTAACTTCTAGAAAAACTAAAGATAAGTATTCTGCTGCTGTATTAAATGGCTATGCGGATATAACCGACAGAGTAGCTAGCAAATTAAAGATTAAGTTAAAATCTGGCATTGGCGACACTAACAGAATACTTGTTGATATTTTAAGAATTATTATTTATGGATCATTTTTATACTTTATTATTGTTTATTCTGTTAAAAAATACAGGTACAGAAAAAAAAGAAAATAAAATTTTCTAAGGAGATACGGTGAGCAATAAGAAAAAAAGTTTTTGGCCATATGGGATCACTATGGCTATATTGGCAGTTGTTGTTATGGGCGCAGGTACTATAATGATTGCATTAAAACACCCAGTTCAAATGGATGAGGCATATCTACAAAAAAAATATCAAAATGTAGACCATAATATAAATGAAATCAAAAAATCTCAGCAATTATTTAGTCAGCAGTATAAAATTGTATTGAAAAATAAAAATTTTCATATTGGTCAAAATAAACTCCATATCGATATAACAGATAGATATTCAAGCAAACATGTTGATAATATGAGCGTATCTGTCAAAATTACAAGACCAGACAGTGATGCATTTGATATTAAGCTTAAAGCAACTGACAATAAGGACAATGCATATATCGTACCAAAATTTAAAATTGAAAAACTTGGAAGATGGATAGTTTTGGTAAGAGCTACAAATGGTAA
>WFMT01000214.1 GCA_015488975.1 Campylobacteraceae bacterium
AAATAGAGCTATTATCAGCATTTATTATTTTTGAAAAATTATCAAATAAACTTTTATCCAAGAAAATTACATTTTTATCATTGATTAACTGTTTCAGTATCTGAAAAACTATATCATGACAATAAAAAATCTTTAAAGATACCTGAACAGTTTTGTATCTTAGATATCTGATAATAGTTTTTTCAATATTTGCAACTTGTATCCATGCAATTTCTTTATCAATAATATCAAAATTTTTTGAAAATATGATTGCATAAGCTCCATTGTTTATGGCATCATGTAAATCATCTTCGTTGAGGCATAAAAAAGCATCCGCTCTTTTAACTTTTTTTGCATCTATTCTAATTTGATCAACAAAAGAAACAGACGGTAAATTTAGTAGTTTACCGTCGATTACTTTAATTAGGTTTTCTATTCTCATCCAACACAAGAGCCATTAGATACATCTTTCTCGGGTCTTATTAGTGTTAGAGTATCTTTATCTTTTACAGCCAAAAGCATCCCTTCACTTTTTTTAGAAAAAATTCTTGCGGGTTTTAAGTTTGAAACAACACATATTTGAGTATTTAATAAATTTTTAGGCGAATAAAACTGCTTTATACCGGCTACAATTTGTCTGGGTTTTTCTTCATTTAAATCCACTTGAAGAATTAAAAGTTTGTCACTGCCTTCAATCTCCTTAGCTTCAATTACAGTTCCAATTTTTAGCTTTGTTTGAAAAAATTGTTCTATGGTTATAATACCATCATTTTCAATTTTTTCTTTTTCTTTTTTTGGCTCAACTTTAGGTTCGGGCGAAGTCATAAGCATTTTTTCTATTTTTGGAAAAAGAGGAGGTAATTTTTCTAAAATTATCTCATCAAGCAACTCATTATTTTCAATATATTTTTTATATGTCGTATTGTCTATATCAAATCCAAAAACAGTAGCTATTTTTAACGAAGTTTTAGGCATTACAGGGTAGAGCAATACAGAAATTTTCGCTAATAAATTGGCAATCAAAGCAACCAAAGCCATAGCTTCCTCATCTTTTTCTTCTTTCATTTTTTTCCATGGTTCATATATGGCGATAGATTGATTTGCAATACTTAAGACTTTCCACAACCCTTCTAAATATCTGTTTAACTGCATTTCAAATATATTTTCTTGTAAAGAATCGATAATTTCTTCACACTCTTTTAATTCTTTCTTATGGTATTTTAATACATCTTTTGAATTTACAGTAAATTTGAAATACTTTCCGCTCATTCCTAAAACTCTATTTACCAAGTTTCCTAAATCATTGCTAAGATCAGAATTTATCCTATCTACAAGTGCTTTTTGAGAAAAGTCTCCATCTTGTCCAAAAGGAACTTCCCTGAGCATAAAATATCTGAAATTTTCAAGTCCGTAAGCATTGGCAACTTCTCTTGGATCTACAACATTGCCTTTTGACTTACTCATCTTCTCACCATTTCTAGTCCACCATCCATGAGCTGCTATATGTTTTGGAAGAGGTAAATCTAAACTCATCAAAAAAGCAGGCCAGTAAATAGCATGAAATCTCAATATATCCTTTCCCACAACTTGCACGGTTGCCGGCCAAAACTTCATAAGTTCTCCATCATCAGCATATCCAAGAGCAGTAATGTAATTGAGTAGAGCATCTAACCATACATACATTACATGTTTTGGATCATTTATGCTTTTAGGAAGTTTAACCCCCCAGTCAAAACTTGTTCTTGTAACAGAAAGATCTCTTAACCCTTGCTTTACAAAGCTGATAACTTCATTTTTCTTACCTTTTGGAAGAACACAGTTTTCTTTTTCTTCGTACCATTTTAAAAGCCTATCTTCATATTTTGAAAGTTTAAAAAAGTAACTCTCTTCTTTTACTATGCTTGTGGTCTTGCCGCAATCTGGACAAAATTCATTTTCGATAAGTTGATTTTGCGTAAAAAATGATTCACAGCTTACACAATAGTGCCCTTCATACATGTCTTTATAAATATCACCTTTTTTATACATAACATCAAAAGCTTTTTGTACACCTTTTTTGTGGCTTTCATCAGTCGTTCTTATAAATTTATCATAACTTATATCAAATTCATCCCATAGATTCTTAAAATATCCACTAATCTCATCAGCATACTGTTTTGCACTTTTTCCTCTTTTTTTTGCAGCTTCTTCTATCTTTTGTCCATGTTCATCGGTTCCAGTCAAAAAATATGTCTCAAGACCTATAAGCCTTGAATATCTCGCTATTGTATCACATATAATAGTTGTATAGGCATGACCTATATGAGGTATATCATTTACATAATAAATTGGGGTTGTTATATAAGCCCTTTTGCATTTATTTTCCATTGTTTAATCGCCTTTTTTTAAAATTCAAATCCACCGCTTTGTCCTTTATTCATACTGTTGTAAACTGCTTTAACATACTCATTTCTTATAGTACAACCTATAATTTTATCGCACTTTAAGCAACTTTTTATATTATTTCTAATCTGACACTCTTTTAATGCCTTTTCTTTTTCCATAACTTCTATATCATAATCATTTAACTCTTTTTTATCTGCTGAGTATAAATTCAAAGCTCATCTTTATATGATTTTTTAACGAACTCTATCTCTTCATTGGAGCCAAAAAAACAAGGTGTTGTATCGTGTATATGGGTGGGGATTAAGTCCAAAAGTCTTTTTTTGCCATCTATTGCCTTGCCTCCAGCTTTTTCATATATAAAAGCAAATGGAAATACTTCAAACAACATTCTGAGTTTCCCTTTTGGTTTGTCAATGGTTCCTGGATATGAAAAAAGTCCACCACCTTTTAAGAGTATTTGATGAAGATCAGGAACCATTCCCCCGGAATATCTTAGTCTGTATCCTCTGCTAAAAAGCGTATCAATCATTTTTTTATGATATGCTCTCCAGTACTGCTGGGTACCTCCGGGAGCATTTAATTTACCCTTTTCATTTAGCATTATTCGGTTTAAAAATTTGAATTTATTATTTGTTCCAAGTTTATACATTTCTACAGTATCTCTAGCAACCACCATTTCAACTCTTGGCCCATATATCACATATACAGCAGCTTTCAGGTTTTCACCACTTATCCCATCTTCATAAATTCCAAAAATTGAGCCTACGCTTAGATTGACATCAGCTAAACTTGAGCCATCAAGTGGATCATAAGCAATAGTATATTTTCCATCTGGATTAATAGTAAGAATATGTTCTTTTTCTTCACTTATAATTTCTTTTAAAGTATATACTTTGCTTAATTCTTCCTCAACAATGAGATCAGATTTAATATCAAGTTTTAATTGTACATCTCCTGTTGCATTTATGGTATTGCTATAAGAGATATCTTCTTCTATGAAAGCACCTTTTATCCTTATGGCAATTTTTTCTATTGCTTCTATAACTTCAATCATTGTATTCTCCATTATTTAAAATCCACTCTATTATCAAATCAATATTATTTAAATCCAGTATATCTATATTTTTTGGTATATCATAATGATTTAAATCTATAGAATCATCACAAGCTATAGCGTTAATATATGGAAAATAATCCATATCAATACTGTTTCTAAAAATTCCTATTCTAGGCAGTTTTAAATATTTCAATCCTTCCACGATTAAAATATCATAATCCCCAAAAAGTTTTGATACATCTTCTATTGATTTATTTTCTTTAAAAAACATTGTTGTCCTACTTGGTGAAACAACTGCTACACTGGCTCCTGTATTTGAGAATTTCCAGCTATCTTTGCCTTCAACATCAAAATGGGCTTTGTCTCCTGGATCATTTTTGATGATAGCAACTTTATATTTTTTATTAAGTTTATTTGCAATCTTGACAATAGCAGTTGTTTTTCCACTGTTTGAGGGACCGGTAAAAGCGATAGAAATTTTTTTCAAAATTTATCCTTAAAATTTAGTTGGCTGTATTTTACAATAAAAGTTTTTATTATTTAATAAAACTGTTATAGATTTTTTCATATAATTAACTATAAATTACTTTTAGTGAAAACTAAAGTTATACAAAAAGAGTAACATGACTAAAAAAACATTTTTATTAAGCATTATTTTTTCTGTTTTATTTCTAACAGGTTGTACTCACAAAATCCCCCTAAGTCAATTGAATAAGGAAAAAATGCACGAACTTAGTATAGTAAATACGAGAAAAGGAGAGATTGTTAGCTCGCAAGAAACCAAAGCTATCATTGTGGCAACATATCTAAATCCAATCAATGTAGATTTTATAAATAATAAAGAAGATGTCTTTTTAGTGGGAGTGTACATAAGTAATGATACTGGTGCTAAAATAAAAAGTTCTGCTGATCCTTTCTATAAATTTTCTCTAAATGGAGATACTGATATAACTGATATCCAAAAATTAAATCTACACAGCAAATATCTAAAATTAGTTCCTTTAATCAATAAATGGGCAGAGTATTATTTGGTAAAATTTCCCGCAAAAAAATCAAGAATTTTAACACTTACTTTTGAGAATAAAGATTATGGGAAGGCTGTATTAACTTTTGAAAAAGCGATTTGATATTGATGTGTTCACCTAAAAGATTACTATAAATTAGATAATTTGCCATAACTTTCTTTCCATATCTTCTGCTTTGGGCATACGGTACAAGCTCCATACTCAAATACGGTTCAAACTTTCCTTTTTGAAAAAATCCACTTTTTAGCATTCTTTTTGTAAAGCCGATACCTCCATTATATGCATAAGCTATAAAAAGTGGTTGCTTCAACCTTCTTTGCAGATATTTTATATGCTTATATGAAAAATTATATGCAATTTCAGGATTAAACATATCATCAAGTCTAAAGTCTTTTATTTTTTCCTGTTTTGCTATGGCTTTGGCTAAAAATGGCATAAATTGCATCATTCCCAATGCATAAGATGAGGATATCGAAGCAGGTATAAACCTGCTTTCTTGTCTTGCAATAGCAAGAATAAGTGCTTTTTTATCATCTGAATATGAATTTAAATATTTTTTGTATGGCTGTATGAAATAATTATATCTCTTATAATTGACTCTTTCTAACGCAAATGCTTTAAACGGAAGCTCGTCGCAACTTTTAAAACTTTTTGCTATTTTTGTCTTATTGGAATCTTTATTGTTTAACTTATCAAGAATATTTAACCATTTAAAGGGATTTTCTATGTTTAATTTAGGTTTTGTATTTACACAAGTTAAATTGTTTACTATATTTTTTGGTTGAACTCCAAGTTTATGCAGAGCATATA
>WFMT01000215.1 GCA_015488975.1 Campylobacteraceae bacterium
TATCTTCAAAGTGCAAAAGTTTTAGAAGATCCAAAAAGAGCTGAATTATTAGCAGCAGCCTTGGCAGAAAAAATACTCGAATCAGGTATAGAAATAGATACTGTTTGTTCTCCGGCACTTGGTGGTATTTTGGCAGGATATGAGTTATCAAGAGCACTCGGAACGAGATTTATATTTGCAGAAAGAGTTGCTGGAACAATGTGCATAAGACGAGGATTTGAAGTTAAAAAAGATGAAAAAATTTTGATATGTGAAGATATCATAACCACAGGTGGCTCAGCTCTTGAAGCAGCAGAAGCCATCGAAGATCTTGGAGGAAAAGCAGTAGGCTTCGCAGCCATTGCAAATAGAGGTTTTTGCAAGATTTATAATGATAGCAAGGATATGAAAAAAGAGTGCAAACTGCCAAAAGATATACCCTTTTTCGCATTAGGAAATTTTGAATTTACTATGTATGATAAAGATAACTGCCCTATATGCAAAACAGGAACCAAAGCCGTTAAGCCTGGTAGCAGAGGCAATTAATGAGGTGGAGAAATATAAAAAAAGGTACAAAAAAAATAAAGATTTCAACAAAGGACTATATACATTTTGCACCAATAACTATAAAAATTAAAGCTTTCTTGATTGATATGTTTATGATTATGATGCCTATTGCCTATATAGTTACTTATGTTATTATGGGTGGTAAAAACGATATGCAACACTCCATCATAGCAAGAACTTCGTTGGGGGTCATTTTTGGAGTGATTATGATATCATTTTGGACAATAAAAGCACAAAGTCCGGGATACAAGGCATACGACTTAATTTTAGTAGATGCAAAAACTAAAAAAAAGCCAACTCTTGCAAAATCAATACTAAGATATTTTGCTTTTATATTTTCTTCTACTATCATAATAGGCGAAATTATAGCATTTTTCAGAAAAGACAGAAGAACTCTACATGACTTAATCAGTGGCACTTATGCAACAATAAAATAAATGTTTCTGCTTTCAAGTTTTTTCTTTTTCTACTTTGCTGGAGTTGGTGTATATATCATATTTTTGCCAAAAATTTTGGAAACTCTTTCATATACACCCTACCAAATTGGTATTATTTTTTCAATTGTTCCTCTTATGAGGTTTTTAACCCCTTTTTTATTTTTAAAAATTTTTTCACTAAATAAAACAATTTATAAATTTTCTTTACTAGTCTCTTGGTTGAGTGTGATCTTTCTTTTTTTTAGTATAAAGAATTACTATCTTTTAATGGCAAACATAGCAGTTTTTGGTATTAGTAATGGACTGGTTATGCCTTATATAGACTCTATTGCACTTGAGAAAATGAAAAAGAATTATGGAAAAAGTAGGCTTTGGGGATCTTTAGGTTTTATGATTATCGGATTGATTTTAGCACGGTATTTGAGTAATTATAAAGTTGGATTATATTTTTACCTTTTTATCGGTACCTGTATATCATCTATCGGATATCTAATATCTAAAAATTCAAAAGACTTTAACCTAAAAAAAGATATATCACCAATACAAAAATTTTCACTCCTTAATAATTGGCAATTTTGGATAAGTATATTTTTAGTACAAATGTCTTTTGGTTTTTTCTATAATTTTTTTACAATATATGAAACAGCTCACGGTATATCATTGGAACAAGTAAGTTATTTATGGAGCTTATCCATCATTTGTGAAGTTATAATGTTTAATTATCAAGATAGAATATTGCATTTAAATCTTTTAACTATAATTAAATTTTCCATAGCAATAACATCTCTTAGATGGCTACTTTTGTATTTATTTTCAGATTCTCTATACATATCATACCTTACTCAAAGTTTTCATGCTATTAGTTTTGCATTATTTCATACAGTTACCATAACATATCTTTTCAAATTATATACCCAAAAAAAACTTGCGATGCAGTTTTATCATGGGATATCTTATGGATTAGGAGGATTTGCCGGCTCTATTATGGCGGGATATTTTTATGGACAATATCTTTTTTTGATAGCCTCAATAATTGCATTATTAGGATTTGTATCCTTACTAAACTTTAATAAAAAATGAATAAGATATTTTCACTCCTGTTTAAGTCGCTTTGATATATAATTTTATTTAGTAACTGTTAAAAAACATAACTAAAAAAGGAGTTAAACATGGAAAGTGAATTAAAAAATAAAATTTTAAATATTATTAATAATGATAAAAAGAAGGATACTTTAGGACATATTAGCATACACCAAGCAAGAGAATTATTAATGGATGCAGGATCTATACTTCTTGATGTAAGACCGCCAGCAAGAGTAGAGGGAGAAAATGCACAAGAAGCCGGGATTGTAAATGCTTTTTATACTCCATATCCAAGTTTTTTTGATTACCTTGATATACTGCCAAAAGATAAAAATTCTTTTATAGTTTTAGGCTGTTTAAAAGGATGGTTTGCTAATCGTGTAATGGGATATTTAGAAATGGAAGGGTATACAAATATCTTTGTGCTAGATACCAGCATAGCCGATCTTATCGAAGCTCACTATGCTCATACCAATAAATAACTAACTTACCTTACGCACTATAATAAGAAAAGCTCGCTATAGCTGCAGGAACTAAAGTTTCTGCAGCTCTTTTGAAGCTTACAAAAGTAGGATTTTTCGAGGAAAAAGTGTGTAAGGTTTAGCAGCTGATACTGCATATACATATAAATTCAATGTTATGCTTTTATTTTCCTAGACATTCTTTTTCTTATGATTGGGTCAAGATATCTTTTTCTTATCCTGATATTTTTTGGTGTAATTTCAACTATCTCATCATCTTCAATCCATTCAAGTGCTGATTCGAGCGTTATATCTCTAGGAGGAACAAGCTTGATAGCTTCATCAGCTCCACTGCTTCTAACATTTGTTAAGTTTTTACCTTTTATAGGATTGACATCAAGATCATTTGCTCTTGCATTTTCTCCTATAACCATACCTACATATACTTTATCTTGAGGCTTTACAAAAAGAGTACCTCTGTCTTGTAGTCCAAAAAGAGAATAGCCAACTGCTTGACCATTTTCCATAGATACCAAAGCTCCGTTCATTCTGTGTTCAACAGTACCGCCAAGTGGACGAAATTCCAAATATGAATGATTTAAAACACCCTCGCCTTTTGTATCTGTTAGGAATTGACTTCTAAAGCCTATTAGACCACGAGCAGGTATCTCAAACTCTATCCTTGTCTGTCCATCTCCAGTTGGAGTCATAGATGTCATCTCAGCTCTTCTTTTGCCAAGCTTTTCTATGACAACTCCTGTAAAATCATCCGGTACATCAACTACTAAAAGCTCATACGGCTCCATTTTCACACCATTTTCTTCTTTGATAATAACTTCGGGACGACCTAAAGAAAACTCATACCCTTCTCTTCTAAGATTTTCTGCCAATATAGTTATCTGTAATTCTCCTCTGCCTGCTACTTTAAAACTTCCTTCCCCTATATTTTCATATTTCATGGCAATATTGGTTTTCATTTCACTTTCTAATCTTTCAGAAAGTTTATTTGAAGTTACATATTTGCCTTCAGTTCCGGCAAGCGGTGAGTCATTGACTGCGAAGACAACTGATATAGTAGGCTCTTCTATATGCATAGGATCCAAAGGAACAGGATTGTTAGGATCTACCAAACTATCTCCTATATCAAGTGCTTCAAATCCTGCAATAGCAACTATATCACCATAGCTAGCTTCATCAACATCAATCCTTTCAAGTCCTAAAAAGCCAATAAGCTTACTAACTCTGCCACTTATCCTTTCGCCATTACTTTTAGCCAATAAAATATTTTGATTTTTTTTAATCGTTCCATTAAATATCCTGGCTATTCCTATTTTGCCTACAAAATTATCATAATCAAGCGTAAAAACCTGTATTTGCACAGGAGCATCCACTCTTCCCTCAGGGGCAGGAACTTGCTCAATTATAGTTTCAAAAAGCGGTTCTAAATCTTTATTTTCATCTTCCATTTCATATTTGGCATACCCGTCTCTTGCTGCAGCATAAATTATAGAAAAGTCGAGTTGCTCCTCAGTAGCATCCATAGCAACAAAAAGATCAAATATTTCATCAACTACTCTTTCTGGATCTGCTGCATCTTTGTCTATCTTATTTATAACAATTATAGGTTTTAAGCCTAAAGATAGAGCTTTTTTTACAACAAATTTTGTTTGAGGCATAACTCCTTCTTGGGCATCCACTAAAAGAAGTACCCCATCAACCATCTTTAAAACTCTCTCAACTTCACCGCCAAAGTCGGCATGGCCTGGAGTGTCTATGATATTTATTTTATAATTTTTATGTATAATCGCCGTATTTTTTGAAAGTATTGTGATACCTCTTTCTTTTTCCAAGTCATTACTATCCATGACTCTTTCAGCTACTTTTTGGTTCGCCCTGAAAGTATGTGATTGTTTAAGTAACTCGTCAACTAATGTAGTTTTACCATGATCAACATGGGCAATAACTGCTATATTTCTAATCTCTTGCACTAATTTTCCTTATAATATTATATGTTAAGATAGCATTTTACCCAAATAAACTGAAAGTAGAGAAAAATTAGCAGGAACGATAATTGCTTATCTATAATTTAGAAAACTTTTGAAGGGTATATTAATGAAGCAATTATTCTTGTCAAATACCACAA
>WFMT01000216.1 GCA_015488975.1 Campylobacteraceae bacterium
GAATTGGATATACTAAATTTTATAAAAAAAAATAGAATTGTTAATGAACAAAAGGTTAATGAATTAAAGATTGAAGTTGATGAAAAAGATTTGAGTATAAGTGAAGTTCTTTTAAATGAGGTTTTTTTTGACGAAGAGAGTATGCTTATATTTGTAAATGAGCTTTTACAAAAAAATATTATAGGTTTAAATGATATAACAGAAAATTTTCCAGTAAATATGGAAATCGCACTAAAGAATTTTGCCGAGAGTATAAATGCACAATATATGGATTTAGATACTGTTGATATAAATTATAAATTAGCATCCATTGCTCCTTTAAATCAATTAAAAAGATATTTAGCACTCCCGTTGTATGAAGATGAAATAAGTACTTACATTGCATTTGGCGAACCGTTTAATATCAAAGCTCAAGAAGCAATGCAAAGATATTATCCTAAAAAATTGATAAAAGTTGTTATTTCGGATCCTGCTCAGATTGAAAAGTATTTTAATAAATTAGAAATCAGTGGCGGGACGAAAGATTTGATAAATGAGATAAGGAGAGAATTAACAACCAGTGCTGCTGAAAATCCCGGAGAATCATCTGGAGTGATGAAGCTTATAGAATCTATAATAAAAACTGCAATTTTATATAGAGGAAGTGATATTCATATCGAGCCGACTGAAAATAATTGTATTGTCAGAACCAGAGTGGATGGTATGTTAAACGAATCATTTGTTTTCGATAAAGATATATATCCTCCTTTGTCTTCCAGGATTAAATTACTATCAAATTTGGATATTGCTGAACGAAGAAAACCTCAAGATGGAAGATTTTCTCTTGTAATTATGGACAAAGAATTTGATTTTAGAGTTTCAACTTTACCTATTACAAATGGTGAGTCTATCGTTATGAGGATACTTGACAAATCAAAAGTAATGATTAAAATGGATTCTTTGGGAATGAGTAAAATAACTTTTGAAAAATTTAATCATGCTATGAGAGTGCCTTATGGAATAGTATTTGTAACGGGCCCAACAGGCTCAGGTAAAACAACAACATTGTATGCTGCTTTAAATGCTATTAAAAGTATTTCCAAAAAAATTATAACAGTTGAGGATCCGGTAGAGTATCAGTTGAACCTGACCCAGCAGACTCAAGTAAATGAGAAAGCTAATTTAACTTTCTCAAGTGCATTAAAATCCATACTAAGACAAGATCCTGATGTTATAATGATTGGAGAGGTTAGAGACCATGAAACTTTAAGAATTGCTATTCAAGCAGCACTTACAGGACACCTTGTATTTTCTACATTGCATACAAATGATGCAATCAGTGCAATTAACAGAATAATGGATATGGGTATTGAGCCGTATTTGGTAAGTGGCTCTTTGATAGCTATTGAAGCACAAAGACTTATAAGAAAATTGTGCCCTCATTGTAAAAGCAAAGTAGTATTGCCAAAAAACACTATAGAAGAATTTAAAAATTTTTTACCAGAACATTATAGTTTTTATAAAGCAACAGGGTGTGATAAGTGTGCTGGCAGTGGATATTTTGGGAGAGAAATGATATCTGAGATATTGGTAGTTAGTGAAGAAATTCAAAGTATTATAGCAAAAGGTGGAAGTAAGGCGGAGATAACTGAGCAGGCAAAAAGAGATAATTTTGCAAATATGATGCAAGATGGTATAATAAGAGCAGCAAATGGTATAACAAGTATTGAAGAAGTATATAGAGTGGTGAAATCATGAAATATTTTGAAGTTACATATATGTTTAAAGGTAGAAAAGGTAGCAAGACCATGAAGGCCCAAAATAGGATGGATGCTTTGTCAATGGCTAAATTAAGGCTGCCCGGTATTATTATAAAAATTATTGAAACTTCTGCCCCGGTAGAGGATCGATTTAATGAGTTTAAAAAGCAACTTTTTAATACTCTTTTAAAGCCTAAAGTAAAAATTGATAGTCTAATATCATCTATAAGGCAATTAGGCGTTATGACAAATGCAGGCATATCAATTCATGACAGTGTTAGAGAAGTTGTAAAATCAACTGAAGATAAAAGGCTCAAAGCAATTTTTAACAATATAGACGATGCCTTAAATTCTGGTCAAAGTTTGACTGAAGCATTGAATGTCTATAGAAATGATGTTGGTGATGTAACAATAGCCATGATAGAGCTTGGAGAAAATACTGGAAATATGTCCGAATCTTTACTGAAATTGGCCGTGATACTTGAAGAAATAAGAGATAACAGGAAAAAATTTAAAAGTGCATTAAGATACCCGATGATTGTTTTGATAGCTATTTCAATAGCGTTTACTATATTGATGGTGTATGTTGTCCCTAAATTTAAAGCCATATTTGCAAATTTTCATACAGTTTTGCCATTGCCTACTAGAATTCTTCTTTATCTGGAAAATATAATTCACAATTATGGTTGGTACCTTTTGATATTTATCATTGGCTCAATTGCAACAATAAAATTTTTATATGTTAATAATGTAGAATTTAAAAAAGGGTTTGATAAATATATTTTAAAAGTATATCTTTTTGGCAAAATTATTTTTAATGCTACTATGTATAGATTTACGATGATTTTTACTCAGTTGATTGCCGCAGGTATTCCTATAGCTGATGCATTAGATACTGCTGTTTTAACGATAGATAATACCACGCTAAAAGACAAATTAGCAGCGGTGACAACTTCGGTACAGAGAGGAATGTCACTTTCTGATGCCCTCAAGGATACAGGTCTTTTTCAAGGAATGCTCTTGCAGATGGTCAGTGCGGGTGAAAGAAGTGGTACGCTTGATACTATGCTTGAAAAAGTTTCTGATTATTTTAAAATGAGATTTGATGAGATAGTTGATAATATTTCAAGCTATATAGAACCTATCCTCATAGGATTTATAGCTGTTATGGTGCTTATGATGGCACTTGGTATTTTCTTACCTATGTGGGATTTGGCTTCTGCTGTTAAACATTAACAAGTCCTGCTTCTTCCAAGAAAATAGAGTGTTGATACTCTATTTTCTTTATCTTATCCTGTTTTGCATAGGATAGATAAAGCAATTCTTTTGCCCTTGTTGTTGCTACATAGAAAAGCCTTCTTTCTTCTTCTATAGAGCCACCTTTGCTTATGAGTTTTCTATTTGGAAATCTTCCATCCATCAGATCAATAATATATACTTCTTTGAATTCTAATCCTTTGCTAGCATGGATACTAAGAAGATTTACGCCATCTCCTTGGGTTATTTCATTGCTCCCGAGCACTAAGGCATTTATAAATTTATCAATATCTTTGTAATTTTTAGAAATATTTGATAAAATCCAGGCTTTTGATATAATATTTTGTTTGATTTTTTTTGCCAATTCTTCATCTACTCCTTTTGATTTTGTTATTGCTCTTTGCTTTGAAAGTGTCTGAGTTATAAAATCATAAAGACTTGAATTTATTAAATTTGATAATATTTTATAAGGAGATTTTGTATTTTTATTTGTTTTAGCAAAATTATATAGAGCATAGATAAATGTAGCGCCATCAGTAGAAATTTTTGGATGTTTTAGTATAGGATTTGATAAAAAATTCTCTTCAAATCGTAAATCTTTAAATCTTGTCGTTGAACCTAAATGTTCAAAATCATCAAAAAGTCCAAGTTGATAATTTTGAGCTTTCTTTTTAAACGGATTACCATGTGATAAATCAGGTTTTATCAACCCTTTTATTATATCGCCGTTTCCGATCTTATATAGAGCTTCAAAAAGCTCTTTTCCTATAACAGACCCAATACCTTTTGCATATTCGAATATATTTACAAATGCCATTATATCTTTTGGATTCCTAAGGAGTGAAAGTATATTTAAAAGAGACTTAATCTCTTTTGTCTCAAAAAAACTTATACTCCCTTTTCTTTTGGAATTTATTCCAATTTCTCTTAATGTTGCCTCTATGCCATCAGCACTGGAATTATTCCTAAATATTATAGCAATATCTTTTTTGTCAGTAGTTGAGAATTTTATTTTTTTCGCAATTGCCTCATATTGTTCGAAAACTTCATCAAAAACAAAAAGTTTTGGTGGAAAATCTTTATGCATTTTTGTTACTATCAATTCTTTTTTATAAATTCTTTTATTTTGCTTGATAACTTTATTTGCCAATGACAATATTTGTTTTGTAGATCTATAATTCTTATTAAGTGCAAAAATCTGTGTATTTTTATATCTGTCATTAAAAGATGCAATGATATTTATATCGGCACCGTTAAAAGCATAAATACTCTGATCATAATCTCCGACACAAAAAAGAGAGTCACATTTAAAGGAATCTATTACTTTACATTGCAAAGAGTTGGTATCTTGGTACTCATCAACAAGAATTTCTTTAAAATAAAAATTATTTTCTTTCGATTCTTTTGTTATATTTATAAGCAAATCATTATAATCAACATATCCAAATTTATTTTTTAATTCTTGAAATTCATCCAATATATCTTCATACATGTCAAAAAATGGCTCTTGTTCAGGATTTCTTTTTTGTAGCCAAGAAGAAAAGTTGCTGTATTGTTCGCTGTTTTGATATAGTGAGAATATATCATATAGGTATGAGTATTGATATTGTTTGTTTTTGCTTTGAATGTGCGAAAAGACTCTTTTTTCATATACACTTTTAAGTAATATTTTTAACTCTTTTGGCTGTTTTAGAGTAATATTGCTTCCACTTTTTTTAAGCAGCCTATAACTAACTGAGTGAAATGTTCCTGCTTCTATTTTCTTGACAATATTTGAATCAAAATACTTAGAAACTCTTTCTATCATTTCTCCTGAAGCCTTATTTGTAAATGTGAGGAGCAATATCTCTTCCGGCTTGACATTGTTTTGGAGTAAATAAGCAATTCTAGCTACTATCGTTGAAGTTTTTCCTGTGCCTGCAGAAGCGATTATAAGATTGTGCCCAGGTTTTGAAGTAGCTGCTTTGAACTGTTCATCATTGAGAGTACTTAAAGGCAAGGAGTACTCTTTTTGTTCCAATGGATAAGTGCCCAACAAACATAATCATTTTGTTGTTTACTGTTTTTTATATGTATTTCATAATACTCTTTTAAAAGTCTTTCTTCTTCTTTTGTTAAATTTCCTATACTCCAAACTATACTTTTTATAAAATGTTTTTTGTCAGTATATTGTATGTTTCTTCCTTCGCTTTTTATAAAATCAACCGAAGCATTGATTCCCATTTGATATAAAATATTTACAGTGTAGATATAATCAGGTTTTTTATTAATTTTCTTACCAATATATTTTAATATATCATCATTTAAAAAACTACCCCCGACTTTATATGTTAGATAGACTCTTTTGTTTGCTTTTGAATTTATTTTTTGAAGAGTTTTTTTCATGTTCTCAACTTCCATAGATCTTGACGCTATTACTATATCAGAATTCGGCACATTCTTCCAAGAATCTTCCCATGATAAATTGAATGTTTTAATATTTTTTATTTTTCTTTTTTCTGCTTCTAAATTTAAATATTCAAGCATAACAGGGGAAAAGTCCAAACTGTATATTTTTTGGAGTTTGCTTGAGGCCAATAGTGATATATTTCCAACACCACAACCTATATCAAGCAAAGTTTTGCAATCTTTAAAATTTATTTTCTCAAACAATGCATCATTATATATACTGTTATATATTCTTTTTGATATATTTACAGCTTTTTTGTCCCAATCTTGACTACTTTTTGGCTTAAAAGTAGATTGTTGTTTCTGTTTCATATAAAGTTCGTTAAAATCTATGTTTAAAATATTCAATTTTTATCTCCTATTATAAAAGAGAAAAGAAAAAAGGAGTGGTGGGTTCACTAGGACTCGAACCTAGGACCGCTCGGTTATGAGCCGAGAGCTCTAACCAACTGAGCTATGAACCCTCCATTTAAAGAGTGAAATTCTATCCAAATTTTTCTTAATCTTTCTTTAGATGCCCTTTAGTTATTAATTACCTATATTTAATCTTACTATACATTGTATCGTACTGAAATGAAATAAGATTTTCAATAATACCAAAAATAACCATAAAAGTTATAAAGCTACTGCCTCCGTAACTAAAAAATGGCAAAGGCACTCCCACAACAGGTGCCAAAGCTATAGTCATAGCAACATTTATGCTCATATATATAAATATCATAAAACTTGTAGATATCACCATTGATCTTAAAAAATAATTTTTTTTGAATTTAAAGCTAAAACTCATTAAATGTATAACAAGGAGCGTATATAAACTCAATAACCCTAAGGCTCCCAAAAAACCAAATCTTTCTGTAAAATAGGCAAAAATAAAATCACTTGTTGAAACCGGTAAAAATTTTAAATGTGTTTGAGTAGCTTCTTGTCTTGATTTTCCTTTAAGCCCTCCTGAGCCTATGGCGATAATCGACTGTCTGACATGATAACTTTTTTTGTCTCCTAAAAAGTTTGTTATTCTTTTTTTTTGATATCCGTGTAAATTGCTATAAAGAAGAGGTGCTGAAATTATGATACCGATGCCAAGTATAATCCAAATTTTTTTATTTACTCCTATAACAAATAAAGTTGAATATCCTATAAGTAAAAGAATTAGAGCAGTTCCTAAATCAGGCTCTTTCATAATAAGTATAAATGGCAATATAATATATAAGCTAAATTTACCAAATTCTTTCCAGCCGTATCCGCTTGATTTGGGTGGATTATTTTTTATAAGATATGCCATCATAAGTAAAAAAGCAGGCTTAAATACTTCTGAGGGTTGAATTGTAAAGTTTATAAATGGAATTTCAAGCCACCTTCTTGCTCCTAATCTTGTGACACCAAAGAAGTCAACACTAAATAGAAGAATTATGCTAACCCAGTAAAAAAGCGGTATTATCCAATCAAATTTTTTAATAGGTATTATAAATGTAATAGAAAAAATAATCGCACCTATGCTAAAATATATTAATTGTTTGTGTGCTAGGGCTTGATTTGCTTCATTTATTAAATAAAATGATAAAATAATTATTGGAATTATTAATATTGGAAGTATAAAGTCAAAATGTGTTAATATTCGTCTGTCGATTTGAAGCAAAATATACCTTTAATTTTTTAGGTATTATATCAAAAAAAAGAGTACAAATTGGAATTTATAGCAAAGACCGGAAGATTAGATATCATTTTACAAAAAGAGATGCAAACCACCAGGAATCAAATAGAGCATTTTATTAAAAAAGGTTGTGTCAGCGTGGATAATAAAGTCATTAAAAAATGTGGCTACAAGCTCTATGGTGGAGAAAAAATAAAATATATATTACAAGAGTTAAAATCTTCGCCTGTTACCAATGTAGATTTTAATATAGATATTTTATATGAAGATGAAGATATTATGGTTATCAATAAACCTCCTTTTTTGACTGTTCATCCAGCACCGAGCGTCAAGGAGGCTACACTTGTTGATTGGCTAAAATCTAAAAATATTTCTTTATCAACTATAAGTGGAGATGAAAGACATGGAATTGTACACAGGATAGATAAACAAACAAGCGGAGCTTTGGTCATAGCAAAAAATAACGAATCACACTTAAAATTGTCTAAACAGCTTGAAGACAAGAGCATGGGCAGGTATTATCTTGCTATTATTGATATGGCATTAAAAGAAAATATCATAATAGAAAAACATATAGCAAGAAGTAGAAAAAATAGGCTTAAAATGGGAGTAGATAATTCTGGTAAATATGCAAAAAGTGCCTTTTTAAAATTATTAACATCTAAAAATGAAAAGTTTGAATTAATTGCAGCAAAACTTTTTACAGGCAGAACTCATCAGATAAGAGTACATTTAAGTAGTATTTCAAGGCATATTGCAGGAGATAGTTTATACGGCTTTAAGAGCAAAAAGGATATAATAAACAGAGTAATGCTACATGCATATATATTGTATTTAGTGCATCCAGTAACAAACAAAAGCATATTTATAAAAGCACCTTTGCAAGATGACTTTATGAATGTTGTAAGAGAAAAATTTAATATGGAGCAGTTTAATGAAAAAGTTAATCCTGAGTATATCATCAATAATTTTGATACTTTTTGTTAGCGGTTGTCAAAATATTTCACCAAATCCGCCAAGAGTTATAATTGATCCCAATATGCCTACTGTTACTGGCATAAAAACTCTCTCTGGTATGACAAAAGTAGCACTTGAGTGGGAGCCGGTTTATCAAAATAGTATTAACGGTTATTACATATATCGATCAGATCCGTTAAAACAAAATGGAAAACTTCA
>WFMT01000217.1 GCA_015488975.1 Campylobacteraceae bacterium
CTCATAGGAGAAGACCCCAATGGCATTCCAAATAATCTAATGCCTTTCATATCACAAGTAGCAGTAGGTAAAAGAGAGTATCTTAACATATTTGGAGATGATTATGATACTCTTGATGGAACAGGGGTGAGGGATTATATCCATGTTGTTGATCTTGCACAAGGTCACTTAAAGGCACTGCAAAAGATAGATGATATACAAGGTGCAATCGCCGTTAACTTAGGAACTGGCAAAGGATATTCGGTACTTGATATGGTAAAAGCTTTTGAAAAAGCAAGCGGCAAAAAGATTTTATACAAGATAGTTAAAAGGCGTCCTGGCGATATAGCTGCATGTTATGCGAACCCATCCTTTGCCAAAGAATTTTTGGGATGGGAAGCAAAACTGGATTTAGCAAAAATGTGTGAAGATACATGGCGATGGCAGTCAAAAAATCCCAAAGGCTACGATACTATTCATCAAGCTTAAAGACTATTGTTACACTTATTTGTATATTTTCAGGTGGCTTTGGAAAGTCGCTGCTTGCATTTTTTATAATTTTAGCAGAGGCTTTTTTCAAAAATCTTTTTACTGTTTTTATCTGTTCTATCTTTATGCTTCCATCTTTTCTTAGTAAAAATCTGACTTTAACATCACCTTCGATATGAAGCTTTCTTGCTCTATAAGGGTAAAACTTCGCATCATTTATAGCTGATGTTATTTTTTTAAGATTTAAGTTGATATATTTTGCTTTTATATCTGCTTTGTGAGGCAGTATCGGACGCAATTTCTTTCTTGGAAGAGCTACTGAATTTTTTTGTGATATCTTAGTTGTATTTTGATCTATTTTGCTTATTTTTTTCTGAATTATCCTCTTTTTGATAGGCTTAGGTTTGATAGGAGGTAGTGGAATGATTTTTTTTGGCCTCTTTGTGATATATTTTACCACTTTCTTTTTTTTGATTAATTTGTGAATTAACTTTGGTTTAGGTTTAGGTTTAGGCTTTGGTTTAGGTTTAGGTTTAGGCTTTGGTTTAGGCTTTGGTTTTGGTTTAGGCTCTACTTTTTTGACAGTTATCTTTTTTGGCTTCTTGGCAACTTTTTTTGGTTTTTGTAATTTTATCGTTTTTAAAGAGATAATCCTCTCTTTTTTTTGAGGAGTTTTGATATTTGAATAAGCAAATAAAAATATTGCAAATATACTAAGATGTATAATAATTGAAACAAAGAAAGATTGAAAACTTCGCATACTACTCTTTTGTAATAATAGAAATATTATTAAAATTCATACTTTTTAGCATTTCCAAAATAGTTACAAAAAATTGAAATTTAGAATTTTTATCTTCTCTTATAGCGATAGCTGTTTTTTTTGGTAGCAAGGATAACTTTTCAAATAATTTATCCTTTGCTATTTTCTCTTTATTCAAAAATATATCACCATTTTTTTTAATACTGATATTTAGAAATTTTAAATGCTTTATCTGCTTTGCAGATGCTTTTGGAAGATGCAAAGGAATAATTCCCTTGGCCACAAAAGTAGAAGTCGTTAAAACAATAGCTAAAAGTACCAACATAATGTCGATAAAAGGTACGACATTTATAGAATCAAACTTCTTCATCAAAATGAGCCAAAATAGTTTCTGTGTATCTTACCAATATATTATAAAAGAACATCGAACAGATAGCCACTACCAAACCAACTGCTGTAGTTTTTAAAGCCAATGCAATGGAGCTCATAATTTTTGCAGCATCAAGTCCACTGTTACCAATGCTGGCAAATGTTATCATAATAGCAAGTACAGTACCGAGAAGCCCTATATATGGAGCATTTGATGCTATAGAGCCTATGGTCGTTAAATGTTTGGTAAGAGCATTTTCCAAAAGTTTATGATTTTTAAACTTTGCGGGATCTACCTTTTTATAGTAAGAAAGTCTTTCTATAAAAAAAGTTAAAGAGAGGATACTAAGAAGCACCAAAAAGCCTATAACACCAAAATCAACAATTCTTTTTAAAAAAAGTAAATCCACTTCAACCTCTCATTAAAATTTATATGATAAATTGGCATAAAGATATCTGCCGGGCTCATTTAAAAGCATAACACTTCCGGTAGAACCTGAAACTAAAGTTAAGTCTTTGTATGTATTGGACACCGCATAAGCTCTATCAAATACATTATCAACACCCAATGTTACATTAAACCTTTTGTATATATCTTTGCTTGCTTTTAAGTTAACTACGCTCCATCCGCTGATAGCCTGCTCGCCATTGTCTGCGTCATAATCTTTCCATTTGCCAGAAGCTACTATCTCAGCTTTTAATTTTAAGGTTGAGCTTGGCTCATAGTTTATGCCTATATTTGCTTTTATTGGCGGTATTGATGGAAGGTTTATATCATTTGGCTCGCCTGAGAGAGGGTGATCTTTTTTTCCTCTTTGATAAGCTGCGCCATAATCAAGATATAAATTATCAGTTGCAAAATAAGTCCCGCTAAACTCAGCTCCATAAATCTTTGCATCTACATTTTGATACTTGGTTTCGGCTGCATTGTAAACTATAAAATCTTTTAAAGCACTATAAAAAACTTTCGCCTTAAAAGTACTGTTTTCATAAGTCCCTTCCATCCCAAGATCAGCTTCATAATTTTTTGTTTCATTTAAGTTTGGATTTCCCACTAATTGATTTGATACTTTTAGCCTGTAATGAGACTCTTTTCCGTCAGGAACCCTTATGGATTTACCCATGCCGGCAAAATATTTCAAAGAGTCGTTTTGATGATAGTAAGTAAATAGATAAGCACTTACATCATTATAAGTTTTACTTGGGTCATTATTTTCAGCCTTGATTGTAGTGTAGTCATATCTTGCACCACCGTTTAATTCAAATTTACCAAAAGTTCTTTTTGCTTTTGTAAAAAAGCCAACATTATCAGTATTAACATTAGGAATACTTTTGTTTAATTCTATAGCATGAGATGAATCATACTTTTTCCAATATCTACCATCCCAATTTCTCCTGCTTGCTTCCAATCCATAAGAGATTTTAGTTCTATTTATATGAAAATAGTTATTTATCTTACTCCCGTAGATAGTTGCACTCATAACATTTGCAACCGTTCCCATAGGACCGTTACTCATTTTCCTAAATTGAGTTGTCATAGGATGAGTTACTCTTGAATCATAATACTCAAGAGTCAACTTATCTGAATATTGGCTTAAATCTTTTAAGATATATTTGATATTATAAAGATCAGAATCATCCTTTATAGCATCCATAGGGGTTGAAGGATAAAGCACATTATCACTCCTGTTACCAGTATAACTTAATCTCAACTCTTGATTGCCAGTTACATTTATATATACTTTACCCATAAAAGATGTTTTCCTGTAAGCATCTCTATTAAATTCACTTGATTTGTATTGCTTGGAAGCATTGGGAGTTCCTTGTGTAGCTATCTTTAACTGCTCTGCCATAGTATGCCCATTGCCATCTTTATATTGTCCACTTTTCTCAGTCGAAGCACCAAGCATTGCCCTTACCTTATCATTTCCACCACTTACAAATGCAGAAGCCTTATGATAACCCCAACTTCCAAAATTTATATTGATATTACTGTGAAGTTTTTTTGTAGGTTTTTTTGTAGTTATTTTAACTGCACCGCTTAATGTTCCAAAATCCTCTACATCATAAGGACCTTCTATAATCTCAACTTTTTTTATATTGCTTGTTATCACATGAGAAGTTGGCGGATCCATTCTATTTGGACAAGCTCCGTAAATCTTGCCGTTATCAACAATGATATTTATATTATCTTTTCTTTGACCTCTTAGTATGATATCATTTGCTATACCACTTCTTCTTTGTATATCAATACTTGGCACAGTATTTGCTAAAGCATCAGCCAAATCAGCTGATTTTAAATCTCTTCCCGAAACATCAGTTACTTCAGTTTTTATAGCTGAATTTTGTACCGTAACTTTACCCAAATTCACATTATCTGTTCCAAATAAATATGAAGCTGTTATAGCTGAAATAATAAGCGTAGAATAAACTCTCATCAATCCTCCTTAGAAATATTTGAAGAATTGTAGAGCATTTGTATTAATTATTTGTTAATTTATATCCAATACCTTTAAGATTTATTATTTTATCTTTACCTAATATTTTTTTAAGTTTATTAATGTAAACTCTTATTGATCCATCACTATATTCATCAGAAGCACTCCATAACTTATATATTATCTGCTCTTTTGTTACAATTTGCGACCTATTTTCTAAAAAAAGCTCCAATAACTGAATAACTTTAAGAGGCAATTTAACTATTTTTTTATCACAAAAGATAGCTCTTTGCTTAAAGTCATAATAACATTTTTCATTTAACTTAACTTTAGTGCTTACACTCTTTCGTCTACTAAGAAGAACATTTATACGGTACAATAATTCTTCAAGATCAATAGGCTTTTTCATATAATCATCACAGCCTGTTTCATATCCCGCTTTTAAAGTTTCTCTATCTTGATAAGAAGTGATAAATATAGATGCCCTGTTGTCTCCACTGCTTCTTATCATCTTCAAAAAATCAATCCCATTTACCTCAGGCACATTAATATCTAAAAGATATATATCATAATTGACAAGATAACTTTGCTGAAGTGCTTTTTCCCCATCACCTACAATATCCACTAAAAACCCTTGTTCTTCCAGGTAGTCTTGTACAGACTCGGCAAACAAAATATTATCTTCAAGTAGTAAAACTTTTCTTACTTTTTTCATTTTAGGAGTATATCAATAGAATGTTAAATTTTTGTTAAAAAATTTTATTATTAGGAATATTTAATATAATTTCAGAGAAGCTTACAATAACTTTTTAACTATTTAAACTTATTGTAAGTTACAACATCCGGTTTTCCAAAAAACAGTCCGATTCTAAAAATAATCTGAGCTGAAGGTTTAAAATTATTTTCGCTTCTTAGTATTATTCCCGGACTAAACTCATAATATGCATAATCATGGTAAAAATATCTTTTGTATGAAACTTCACCTAAGTAATAGTGTAGCTTAAAGCCATTGTCTCTATCACCTGAACTATAGATAGACAAAAGATAACTAAGCCCTTTTTTATGACCGATATATTGCTCTAAACTCAAAGAATTTACCACTTCGTTTAAATGGTTTGAGCTTTCAAGGTAATGATAACTGTTTTGAAATGAAAATTTTAAATTCTCATTTATAATCCTTGAAGCTGAGAGCGCAACTGTATTATCCAAGTGTTTTTTTATAAAATATTTCGCATTATTGCTTAATCCAAACTTCCATTTGTCATGATTGTAATAATATTTGCTTAAATATAAAGATATGTAAGCATCTGGGCTAATTCCGCTAAAGTGTACCCCTCCTCCAAAACGAATATTTATAAATTTTGATTTTATTTTATCAAGTTGCAAACCTAAAAGATAACTGTTACTACTGACACTTTTACCTATGGTTGGGCTATTTTGCCGATCAGCAGA
>WFMT01000218.1 GCA_015488975.1 Campylobacteraceae bacterium
GTCCTCAAAATAAGAAAAAAACTTCATCTTCATTAAACGAAGTGAAACAAAAAAAAGAAGTTAAAAAAATTGCTCCTATGGAGTCAAAAAAAGATGATGATTTCGATTTGAATAAAACATATGAAAGAAAAACAAAACCAAAATTTGAAGGATTGATATGAAAATTTTAATATTAAACAATAGTGGAAATGTAGGAAAAAGTTTTATCAGCAGAGAGTTGATTTATCCAAATCTCAATGATGACAAAATAATAGTAGAAGTTGAAACGCATAATTCAAGTTCTTCAAACTTCAATGTAAACACGGTAAAAATCAGCGGAGATAATTTCTCTCAACTATCAAAACTCTTTTTTCAATATGATGATTTAGTTGTTGATCTGGGTGCAAGTCAGATCGAAAAGTTTTTTAATGAGTTAAGATTGAATGATAAAGAGGTTTTAGATGAAATTGATTTGATTGTTTTACCTGTAATACCAAACATCAAAGAAGTTGAAGATACGCTCGTTTTACTCCAGCAACTAAATAAACTTGATTTGGGAATACAAGTAAAAGTCATATTAAATCGTTGTAGAGATATTAAAAAGTTCGATTTTTTTATGAACGAAGCCAAAGAGCTAGGATATAAAATCAACACTAAGCTACAACTACAAGACTATCGTGCAATTCAAGATTTAGAAGAGGATAAAATCTTGACAACTGAAATACTAGCGTCTGACAAAGACTACAAGCAAGAGGCTAAACAAGCATACAGAAATGATGACAAAGCATTAGGAGATAAGCTAAGTGATTTATATATGCTTAGAAGTGCTGCCAAAGCTATTAGAAAAGATTTAGACAGAGTTTATGCTCTTTTGATAAGTGAATAAAGATGGATACAGTCAATTATGAGATGGTAAAGCAAGTCAATAAAGAGCTTTTATCTACGCAAGAACAGATTAATCGTGAAAATTCACACATTTACAAGCGAAATAAAGAAATTGTTGATAGACTTGAAGACCTAAGTAACAATGCAAATATTAAGTACCTTAACTTTAAAGTGATTGGTGGAGCTTTAAGCATTGGCTTGTTGCTTGGTATGTTGAGCATTGGCGGATATAGCTACTACAAAGTGCATCAAGCATTAAAAAAAGTGAAAAATATCCAAACAAGAAATAAAGAGTACAATTCTATGTTCCTCCAAGAGAATAAAAAACTCGCATTAAAAACATTTCCAGACAAATATTATTGTACGCTCACTAATGGTTGGAAAGGTATTTGCATACCACAAAAATCAAAATTGCACATGATTATTAGTGGTCATCTTTTGTTTGTTCGTATAAAAAAATAAGCTCATAAAAGTGAGATATGGGCTTTTCTTTTCAACCACCTCGTTGGAGTCACCGAAGTGGTCTGTGTATATCCTCTTTTATAAAAGATGAAAACAGTAGTTAATAAAGGAGAGTTTGTACTTTAGCTTGTGAGTTTATTTGTCTTGCTCTTATGATAGAGATTATATTTGCTCTCAAAAAAGAGCAAAAATATAATTGACTAGAGATATATACTACTAGCTAAATAAAAGCTAGTATATATCTCTATTATATAATACTATTGAATATCCTTTATTGAGGTAAGAATATCCTTTATTGAGGTAAGAATATCCTTTATTGAGGTAAGAATATCCTTTATTGAGGTAAGAATATCCTTTATTGAGGTAAGAATATTTATATTAATACTTGACTTGTATATACAATTATTGTATAATTACAATACAAAAAGGATAATAGATGAAAAAAGAAAAAATAACTCATTTTACAGTTAGGGTTGAAGATGATTTAAAAAAAAGGTTTTCAGCTGTCGCCAAAGCAAATGATAGTGATGCAAGTAAAGAAGTAAGAAAATTCATAAAAGAATATTTAGCCAAATATTCACAACAGAAAATAAGTTTTTAAAATGAATAATTTAGTACCACTCAATAAACAAGAATTTAAGCACCTAGTAAACAAGGTAAATAATAATTGTGTGCCAGTTGATTATTTTCGCAAAAATCTTTTCAATGCCACTATAAAAGATAGCTACGACTTAAAAATTAAAAAAACAATATACAAAGATAATAATCTTGAAATAAAAGTAGATAGATCTCTTAACCAAAAACATAGAGATTTGTTTAGTTTGCTTATGAATGAAAAAAAATCTATGGTTTCGGATACTGGTACTTTTTTTATCAAAACTAGATTATATCAACTTGCTAAAAAAATGGGGTATAAATATCCTGCTAAAGCAACAAATTACATTGATAGATTACTTACAGATATGAAAAAAACTATTTTCTATATTTCAAAAAATAATAAAAGATATGATCATAGTTTATTAGGTGAAGGCTACTATGACGAAAAAAATGATGAGTATATAGTAGAAATTCCATCTGCAACGGCTAAATATAGTATATATACTACTGGTGTATCAATTCCACAAGTATATAATGAAAAAATAGTACAAATATCTGATAATAAAGCAAAATTAAAAGCTCTTATTTCCTTTCTACTTTCCAATGCAAAGCTTGAAAATGGCATATATTTTAATACAATCTGTAATAAACTAAATATTCAAAATACAGTAAAAAATCCCGTAAAATCAAAGTTCAAAAAACAAGTACAAGAGAATTTAGAATTGCTAAAACAGTTCAAAATAAAATTTGAAGATGATAAGTTCTATCTAAAAAAAGAGAAGTGTACTTTTTACCCTGCAC
>WFMT01000219.1 GCA_015488975.1 Campylobacteraceae bacterium
GAGAAAAAAATAAGTAAGGTCAGTTACTATATCGGCTGATATGAGTTATTTTTAATAAATAAAAAGGTAAAATAACAGCTTAAGTTATGGAATTGGAGAAAAAATGAAATATATTGGTATAGCACTGGCATTTGCGGTATTGTTTATGATGAGCGGTTGTTCTTCAAAAAATGAGAGTATTTACAATAAACCGGCTATGTTTTGGTATCAGGGAATTATGAAAAATATAAGATCTGGAAACCTCGATAAAGCTGATGATTATTATACATCTTTGTCTTCTGAACACATTGAATCACCACTTTTAAAAACAAGTATGTTGATACTCGCACAAGCTCATAACAAAAACGAGGAGTACATATTGGCAAATTTTTATCTTAATGAATATATAAGAAGATATGGCAATAGTGATAGTATAAAATATATAAAATTTTTAAAAATTAAAACCAATTTTTATGCATTTGCTTATCCTCGAAGAGATCAGGTACTTTTAAATAAAACTATAAAAGATGCGAGTTCATATATAAAAACATATCCAAACTCAATATATCTACCACTTGTTCAAACGATGCTTACAAAACTTTCTTTGGCACAAAAAAATATGGATTTGGAGATAATCTCGCTTTATAAAAGAACAGGAAAGCCAAAAGCAGCAAAGATATATGAAAATAGATTAGATCATGCCTGGTACAAAAATGTAAAAATGATAAAACCAAATATCGCATGGTATAAAGAGATTTTTGAATAAAAAACTAAAGGGGAACATTAATGCAACTAAGTGATTATAATAATTTTCCGGCTGATATTCCAGTGGTTATAGAAGATGAACAATTTTTATATCCATTTATGATATCACCTATATTCTTAAGCGACAAGGAAAATATTGATGCTGTAAATAAAGCACTTGAAGATAATTCTTTGATTTTAGTTGCTTCAACAAAACCGTCTCAAGAAGGAGAAAGGAGTTTTGAGAGTATATATGATGTTGGAGTTATAGGCTCTATTATGAGAAAAGTTCTTCTTCCTGATGGAAGAATCAAGATACTTTTTCAAGGTATAACAAAAGGTAAAATAGTAAAAGAAGTTTCAAAAAACCCTCTTATTGCAACAGTAGCAGTTATAGAGCCTTCTATAATAGATGAGATAAAAAAAGATGCTATATTGTCTGTTTTGATGGAAAAATTAAAAACACTATCATCAGTAAGTCCATATCTACCACCTGATTTTTTGCGTACTATTGAAGAAAATAGTGATATAGACAGAATAGCAGATCTTATATCAAGTACGATACGATTGAAAAAAGAACAGGCTTATGAACTTTTTACTCAATTTGATACTGAAAAAAGACTGCTGCAGCTCATTGACTATATCATAGAGGAAGTTGAGGCAAGCAAACTTCAAAAAGAGATAAAATCAAAAGCCCACTCAAGAATAGATAAGGTAAATAAAGAGTATTTTTTAAAAGAACAATTAAAACAAATACAAAAAGAGTTAGGAGCTGACACTCAAAGAGATGAAGAGATAGAAGAATACAAAAAAAAACTTGAACTTAAAAAATCAGGTATGAGTGAAGATGCGTATAAAGAGATAAAAAAACAGATAGACAGACTCTCAAGAATGCATCCGGACTCAGCTGATGCAAATGTATTGCAAGGTTATCTTGACTGGGTTCTGGAGATACCTTTTGGTGTTTATTCCAAGAAAAAGCTTGATATAAATGCTGTTAGAAAACAGCTTGATACTGATCATTACTCTCTTGAAAAGCCAAAAGACAGAGTTGAAGAGTATTTTGCTGTTAAAGAACTTTTAGAATTACGAGGTATAAAAAATCAAGAAAACAAAGGTGCTATCATCTGTTTTGCAGGACCTCCCGGAGTCGGTAAAACATCTTTGGCAAACTCTATTGCAACAGCACTTAAAAGACATCTTATAAGGATTGCTCTTGGCGGACTTGAAGATGTAAATGAGCTAAGAGGTCACAGAAGAACTTATATAGGTGCAATGCCCGGACGAATAGTACAAGGTCTCATAGAAGCAAAACAGATGGACCCTGTGATGGTACTTGATGAGATAGACAAGGTTTCAAGGAGTCAAAGAGGTGATCCTACTAGCGTACTTTTAGAGATACTTGATCCTGAGCAAAACAATAAATTTAGAGATTATTACTTAAATTTCAATATGGACTTAAGTAGGGTCATATTTATAGCAACTGCAAATGAAATAGGCTATATTCCGGCTCCTCTTAGAGATAGGATGGAATTTATATTTTTAAGCTCATATACTCCCAAAGAGAAGTATGAGATAGCAAAAAAATACCTCATACCTCAAGAACTTAAAAAACATGGCTTAAAACAGTATGAAGTTAAGTTTTTAAAACCAGCGCTTGATAAGATTATATCAAACTATACAAGAGAAGCTGGAGTGCGAAATCTAAGAAGAAGGATTGCCGAGATTCTTAGAAAAGTTGCAAAAAAAATGCTTCTTGAGCCTGAAACAAAAAAAATTACTATAACAAAAAGCAATATAAGTGAATATCTTGAAAAGGAGGTTTTTGAGATAGAAGAAAAAGACAAAAAAGATACTATTGGCATAGTAAATGGTCTTGCCTGGACAGCAGTTGGTGGTGATGTTTTAAAGATAGAAGCTATCAAGATAAAAGGCAAAGGCTTGCTTCAGCTCACCGGCTCTTTAGGAGATGTCATGAAAGAATCAGCCAAGATAGCCTTGAGTGTCATAAAAGTTATGATAGATAATCATAAGATAAAAATACCTCAAGAGATAATCCCAAAACTTGAAAAAGAAGAAACTAATAAAAAGAAACTTGAAAATAGCGAAGTTTACAGAAGATTTGACTTGCATTTACATGTTCCAGAAGGTGCTACTCCAAAAGACGGTCCAAGTGCTGGTATCACAATGGCAACCGCGATAGCATCAATACTATCTCAAAAAAAGGTAAGAGCTGATGTGGCAATGACTGGTGAGCTTACATTAACAGGTAAAGTGTTGCCAATAGGCGGGTTAAAAGAAAAAATGATAGCAGCTTATAAAGCTAAGATTAAAAAAGTGATAATTTGTAAGAAAAATTATGAAAAAGATTTAGATGATATCCCTGATGAAGTAAAAGAAAATATACAGATAATACCTGTAACCAGGATAGAAGAAGTTTTGAAAGAAGCACTTGTTGGGGAATAAATCCCCAACAAAAGTTATCTCAATAATTCAAACGGAGTAACAGCTACATTATTTCTATCAACAATATACGGAATAAATGCTGCTTGTCTTGCTCTTTTTATAGCTTTTTCAGCCATTTCTTGATGTTTTTTACAATTGCCTGTCAATCTTTTAGGCATTATTTTATATCTCTCTGAAAGAGTTTGTTTTAAAAGCCCTAAGTTTTTATAATCTATCATATCAACTTTTGCTTCACAGTATTTACAATATTTTTTTGAATATTTTCTTCTTTCTGCCATTGTTATTTCCTTTTATTTTAAAATGGTATCTCTTCATCATCTATATCAATCTCAGGAATTTTTTCTTCTTGAGATTTTGATGAAGAATTACTATATTGTTTATTGTTGGTTTGTCTGCTTTGGTTATTTGAGTATTCATTTTTTTGCCCACCGCTGTATGAAGATGCACTCTCTTGCGCCTGGGCTTTTGACTCCATAAACTGTACAGTATCTGCACGAACACTATGCTTGCTTCTGTTTTGACCGTTTTGGTCGGTCCATCTATCAAGTATGAGTTTACCCTCGACAAGGACTTTATTACCTTTTTTTAAATATTGATTTACTATTTCGGCACTTCTTGCAAAAGATGTTACATCTATAAACATAACTTCTTCTTTTTTTTCATTTGTATTTTTATCTGTCCAGCTTCTACTTGTAGCTATACCAAATGTCGCAACTGCCGTACCGCTAGGTAAATATCTAAGCTCAGGATCTCTTGTAAGTCTGCCTACTAGTATAACTCTGTTGTACATAATATTCCTCCTATTTTTCTTCTACAGCTTCCTCGTTTATCTCTTTGTCTGTTTCAGTCTCTTTTTTCTTTTCTTGTGTTATTTTATCTTCTTCTTTTTTTCTCTCATTAACTTTATCTTCTTTTTTGCCATTATCTTTTTTAACGCTATTGACTAAAGTCTCCCAAAAAGATACCTCTTTTTTATTCTCATATTTAACAGTCATAAACTTAATAATATCTTCATTAAATCTTATCATTCTTTCTATCTCTGATATAGAACTTCCCTGGGCTGTAAAATAAAATACAAAATAATGAGCTCTTTTATGTTTTTGAATTTCATAAGCTAAAACTCTTGTACCTTTATCTTCAATAACTTCGATAGTCGCCTCATTTTTGGACAACAACTCTTTTAGGAAATCAACCTGTGCAAGTTTTTCCTCATCTGTAAGTGTCGGCTTAAGTATGACCAACAGTTCATAATGCCTCATTTTTTCTCCTTCTGGATCTCTAACTCTTAAATTTGGCTTTTTAAGAGTAAGGATTGTGTTAATATTATCCTACTTTGCATAGAACAAGCTAATATTATACTATAAAAAACTTTGTAATTTTATTAAAGAAGATACAAAAAAAGCATTTTTATCAATATGTAAAGATTTTTTCAGCGTCAACTCAATCTTCAAAAGTTCACTAAAAAGTTTTTGGTAAGTTTGTAGATTTATTTTTATACTAAGCTCAGCCTTTTGTTTTGCAAGTAGTGGGGGCAATGGATAGCCCACTATATCTTTAGCATTAAAATGTCCAAAACTCTTTATATAAATATGAAATTTAAAAAGTGTAGTAAGATAATTTTCAATCGCATTTATTATAAAAATTTCATTAGAATTTACAATTTCGTCCAACTCTTTTATAATTACTGCTATATCTTTTTTTTTAATAAATTTTTCTATCAGACTATCTAAACTAACAATACCAAGTCCAAAAGAATAATTTTCTATATCATTTGTACTTATATCTTTTTCAAGGATAGATAGTTTTTCCAACTCTTTCACACATAAGGCTATATTTTCATTTTGTAAGTTATACAGATATTCAATCGCAAGGGTACTTATATTTAGTTTTTTATTATTTGCAATATTTTGCAAATAAGTTATAGCTTCATATCTGCTGGGTTTGAAAAATCTCACAAAATCAGCAGAATATTTCTTTGCAAAAACCTTCGATATATCTTTTGCCTTTGCCGAAGTTCCAAAATATTCAAATACAAAAAAACTGTTACTGTTTTTTTGACAGCTTTTTATAATAGCCTCCAACTCCTTTTTGGGAATTGTTTTTTCTGATTTGACAATAAGCAAATTTTTATTTCCAAAAAGCGAAGACTGCGAAACAAAAGTTTTTGCACTACCAAAATCATACTCATCAAAATAAAACCTCAACTCATCCTCTTTATCTGCATACACTGATGATATCTTATCAAGATAAATACTTCTTAAATATTCACTTTCTCCATAAAGCATTATTGATTTAGGTAGAGAATTATCTCTTAGGAGGGAGTCTAAAGCTTGTTTATACATTTGCTTTAGTGCCTATTATTTTTGTTGTCGCTATGTCTGATTCCAATAATTTAATCTGGAGTTTTTCAAACAATTCAACCTCTTCATTTGGAAGAAATACTCTAGCCCCTTTTATATCGCCATCACTTGAAGCTATTGGAGTGGAATGATTGCTCGATATGATGGCATTAATAATTTTATCTATATTATCTTTTGCCCATCTGGCATATTTTCTATCCATAAAATCATAAGCAACTTTATCAGATTCTCTTTCTAATTCGCTAAGTTTTTCACAAAGAAGCTTGATATCTTTTAGTAGAAATTGTTTAAATCTTTCATCTTTTCTTATGATAGATTTTAAGAGTCTATGAAGGGTCAAGTCGCTGTATCTTCTTATGGGAGAAGTAAAATGAGTATATCTTTTAAAGCCAAGTCCAAAATGCCCAATATTTTCGGCAGTATAACGGGCTTGTTTTTGAGCTCTTATGATAAGTTTGTCAACATGCTCTTCAAGTCCTAATTTTTTTGCTTTGCGCTGGATTTCCAAGATCAAAGAGTGCAAATCAGTTTTAAAATGAACAAATATACCAAGTTCTGCAACCTGCTCCAACAAAGTAGAAATATCATCATAAGATGGTGGTTCATGAGTTCTAAAAATACCATAATCAAACATTTTAGCAGCAGCTTTATTTGCTAAAAGCATACACTCCTCTACTAGCGAGTGAGATGGCGTTTCAAACTCTTTTATTGTTTTAAGAAGATTTTGATCTGCATCCAAAAGCATTCTTATCTCAGATGAATGAAAATCATATCCTTTTTCCAATCTTTTTTTTCTAATTTTTTGTGCCAGCTTATTTAACGGTTTTATATAAGAGACAATATCATCTTCTCTTGAAGAAGTATCTAAAAGAGTATCAACCTCATCATAGGTAAATCTCTTTTTAGAATTAATAATACTCTCAATCAATTCTTCATTCTCAACTTCGAGTGTCTTGGGATTTATTTTGATTTTAAATGTAAAAGTCAACCTGTCTTCATTTGGTTTTAGCGAACAAATATTTTCACTCAAAGTTCTTGGGAGCATTGGGATGGATTTATGAGGAAAATATATGGAAAAACCTCTCTTTATGGCTTCTTTATCTATATTTCCCTGATAAAATACATATTCGCTGACATCAGCTATAGCCACATAAATGATATGATTTTTTACATCAAAATATATCGCATCATCAAAATCTTTGGCAGTTGCAGGATCAATAGTACAAAAGGGCAAATCAGTTAAATCTACTCTGCCTGGATACATATCTTTATCTACAAAGTCTCCAAAACTTTTAGCTTCAAGCTCACTCTTCTTTGAAAACATTTCTATTTTATTATATAGAGTCATAGAGATTTTTTCATCAACTTTTGGATCTTTTAAAACTCCTAAAATTTCAACAATAGATGAAGTTTTACTATCTATTTTAAGCACTGCCTCTTTGGGCAACTGTTTTAATGATTTTTGAGAAGCACTTATGATACTTTCCAAGCCTGTCTTTATATTGATTCCAATAATTTTTTTATTTATAAGCTTTGTATATACCACTTGAAAAATATCTTTTTTTCTAATGATATAAACAACCTTAGCTTTAGGTCTGCCATAATGTGAAAAAACTCTTTTTGCTAAGACAATATCGCCTTTTTCAGAGTTTTTTAAATCTTTCGTTTCAATCAGCAAGTCTTTTACTTTCTTTTCAGTAATAACTTCCAAAAAGCCAAGATTTGACCTTGTGATGTCCACAGAACCAAATCTAAAATCAGAATTTAACTTATAAGTATTTTTATATTGTTTTATAGATTTTAGCTTGAAAAAATCATTTATAAGGTATGTATAATCCTCAGGTATATCTTCTTTTGTTACACCTTTGGTAAGTGCATATAAAAATTCTCTCACCCTTGCATTATCTCCAAAGATTTAGTAAATTTTTCTCTTTCGAGTCCATAATCTTCTATCGTATTGTATGCTTCTTGTAATCCGTCTTTTTTAAATCGCCCATTGCTGTTAATTGCATTTTTTACTACATTTAAAGCTATAGCATAAGGTCTGGTATTCTCATCTGCATTCTCAATTTCAAGTGAATATCTAATAGCATTGACAATTTTATCTTCAATATTCCAATGCTCCAATATTGCAGCAGTCATCTCTTCGCTACTTGCATTTAGATACTCTTCTTCAAGTTGTGATATTTCAAGTGCTGTTTTTCTGTTTGACAATTCTTGGGAAAATTGTTTTACTTTATTCTCTTCTTTTAACTCTGCAGCTAATATAATTTTTCC
>WFMT01000220.1 GCA_015488975.1 Campylobacteraceae bacterium
GACAAACCGCCCTTTAGTGGTAACACTGTAAGTAAAAGGCTGTATCTTCTTCATAGGTTCATTTCCGACAGAACCTGCTGCGTATTGATTGTTTTGATTTCGTATTGCATTTATGATATCAGTAGTGCTTAGCTTGTAAAATGATAATTTTTCCGGATCTATCCATACTCTCATGGCATAGTCTTGTTCACCAAAAATAACAGCAGAGCCTACTCCTTGTATCCTTTTTAAAGCATCCATGACATTGACTTTGAGATAATTTGATATAAAAAGTCTGCTATGCCTTGCACCTTTTGAAGTAAAGGCTATAACTTTTAACATATCAGGAGATCGCTCTTGAACACTGACTCCTTGTCGTCTCACAGCCAAGGGTAGCTTACTAAGAGCTAATTGAACCCTGTTATTTACATCAACCTTTGCCTGTGAGACATTGGTTCCTATCTTAAAATTGACTCCGATTGTTAAAACTCCGCTAGGAGATGCTGTAGAAGTCATATATGTCATATTCTCTACACCATTTATGGATTCTTCCAAAGTTGTTGCAACTGTTTTGGATATAGTTTCAGCATCAGCTCCTGGGTAAATGGCTTGCACATTTATCTGAGGTGGCGTAATGGCAGGATATTGTTTAACAGGCAACATTTGCATCGAAACTATACCTGCTATGATGATAAGTAAGGCTATTACAGTCGCAAAGATAGGTCTGTTTATAAAAAACTTTGAAAACATTTATTTTCCCTGATTGTTAATGATCTTATCTATAATCACTTTGCCACCTGGTCTTAATCTAAAAAAATTATTTATTATAACTTTATCCCCACTTTTTAGATGGCTTCTTTTTACTATGTAATATTTTCCACTTTCTCTTCCAAGAATAACAGGCAATACTCTAACATGTCCATCTTTGACTACGAATACTACTGTGCCTAAAGGATTTTGTAAAACTGCTTTTTGGGGAATCATAATAACATTTTTTTGACTTATGCCTCTTAAAATAATTTTTGCAAAACTCCCTGGCATTAAGTATCCGTTTTTATTGTCTAAAATAGCACGAAATCTTACAACCGAAGTTTTTTGATCCACATTTGGATCTATAAAATCAACAACACCTTTTTCTTTTAGAGTTTTTCCATTAATTATCACATTAATTCTTATTTTTTTATTTTCCGGTATTTGCCATAAATGATTTTTTATATTTATATAATCACTAAAAGGCATAGAAAAGCTAATATATACTTTATTATCATTTATAATATTTACAAGAGTAGTCGGTGGAGTAGAAGTTACAAAATCACCTACATCAACTTTTTTGAGTCCTGCTATTCCACTGATTGGTGATACAACTTTCGTATAGGCAAGATTGATTTGTGCTTGTTCCAACCTTGCTTTTGATAAAGATAAGGAAGCTTTTGCCTGTTCATAAGCAGATAGCGTATCATCTTTCTTCTCTTGGCTAACAGCCTTTTGTATGTAGAGTTTTTTGATTCTATTCCAATTTCTAACAGCATTGCTCAAAACAGCTTTTGCCATTTGAAGTGAAGCCTTAGCCCCATCAACTTTTGCCTTGTAAACACTATCTTCTATTTTGTAAAGCAATTCTCCCTTGTTTACTTTTTCTCCTTCGATAAAATACTTTTTTTCCAAAATACCTGAAACTCTGGAAACAACTTTAACATTTTTAAAAGATTTTATTTGTGCCGGATATTTTAAAAGTACCTCTGTTGTCATTGGTTTAGAAACTATATAAATATCGGCTTTTGGAGTTGGCATTTTAAATACTCTCGTATGAGAAGGTCTTGCTGCAAAAGCAAACAATGAGGTTGCTAATATTAAAAATATTGCTCGAAAGCTTAAATTTTTCATTTTATAAAATCCTTAATATCATTGTTTGTGTAATAATAATAAGTTGCATAAGCAATTTGCAAGTCATTAAGAGCTTTTTCATATTGTGCTTTTGCATTTGTTTGAACACTCAGTGCATCAAGATAAGTTACATTATCCACACTGCCGGCATTAAACTTTTTATATATATTTTTATAAACACTCTCAGCCGCGACAAGAAAGCTTTTTGCACTTTTTATTTGAGCTTTGATTGTGTTTATTTTTGATAAAGCTAATCTTATATTTATATTTTGTTCATTTTTAAGTTGATTTATCTGCTCCTGCATCGCCATCTTTTGTGCAAGCAAAGACTCTTTTTGCTTTAAAATAACACTGTTATCAAATATATTTATATTAAAACTAAGCATTAAGTTATTTTGATTATCTAAGCCCCTTGGATGGAGTGTATCATACCTTCCATATCCATACAAGCTAAAAGTATCTTCCAATCTAATCTGAGGCTTATAATATGATCCTATACTTTTAGCGGCAAACTTTAATGATTTTGCATCTTCTTTTAAAATATTTATTTGATCACTTAAACTTTTTTCCGTATTCAAAGGCACTGTTATATCAATATTTTTTAATACACCAATCTTTCTGCCAACTCTTAGTGATAAAAGCTTTTTGAGTGAATATATTTGATATTTGGTAGCATCTATGAGATAAATATTATTACTTAGGGCTGCTCTTAGTTTATCTACACTCTCTATTGTCACACTTCCAACTTTGAAAAATTTCTTCATTCTTGATACTTCAGCTTTTAACTGAATATTTTTTTCTTTTAAAGCTTTGAGAGTTTGTTTTGTACTTAATATGGTAAAATAATCTCTCGTAATAATTAGTTGCAAATTCTTACTATATAAAGATGTATCATATTTTGCAGATTTAAGCAAAGCAGAATTTTGCTTGATAATATTTGCTCTTCTTCCACCATCATACAAGTCAATGCCAGCACCAATATATCCAGTATACACATCGCCTGGTCTCATTGGGACTCTATTATCCATTCTCTGATAAGACCCTCCTATATGGACGGTGGGGTAGTAAGAATTCTTTGATGATTGTAACTGTTTTTGTTTTGAGATCTGTATGTACTGCTTTGATTTTATAATTTTATTATTCTTGGATGCAAAAACAAGAAGTGATTTCAAATTATCCCCATATAAGACCATGCACAAAGTCAATAATATTATATATTTCATCTAATAATCTCCTTTTTACTAAAGCAAGCTTCAGCGAAAATTTCTCTTTAGTATTGCTTTGCCCTGACGGGCAAGAGAAACATTCATGATTTTTATTTTTGTTTGTATTTTTGAAAAACATGAATGTTTCATTGATTTAACTCCAAATAATACTTTTTTATTTTTTCCAAAACTTTTATAGTAGTGCTATAATCGCTTTCTCCTATGATATCTTCCAAATCTTTTTTTTGTTTTTCAAATACCGGTGCAAGTTTTTTAACATTCTCTTTTGTTTTTTCCGTAACAAATATTTCAAACACTCTTTTATCTCTAGGTGAAGATTTTCGCATCAACTTATCTTTTTTTATTAAGGTATTTATCATCCTGGTTATAGTTGTTTTATCTTTATGCAACTCTTCGGCGATCTGTGTTTGGGAGAGTCCCGGCATTTCATATACCAATTTTAAAAGCAATCCCTGTTCATTACTTATGCCATAAGGTTTAAGGTATTTATTGTGTTCGTTTTCCATGATATTTTTAGTTAGTTTTAATTGAAGTAAAATATGATTTTTTATATCGTTCAAAAAGACTCCTTATCAATAGTTGTATATGCAACTATAAAAGAATAGTACAATAGGCTCTCTTAAATCATGCTAAAATGAATATAATCCAAATCAACAATAAATTAAATATATAAAATTAAACTTTTTTTAGAAATTTTGAGAGCAATACAATACGAGTTCCGTTTACCCTACCTTCTATTTGGTCTTTATTCTCACTTAAAGATATATTTTTTACCACAGTGCCTCTTTTTGCAGTAAAACCGGCACCCTTAACTTCTAAATCTTTTATTATAATAACACTATCTCCGGTATTTAACACATTACCATTACTGTCCAAAGTTGGATCTGTTTGTACCTGGGTATATAACTGCATCTCTTCTGCCAAGATTTTTGTATCATCATCAATGTACATCATATCGAGCAAATCCTGAGGCCATCCTTCACTTGATATGGATTCTAAAATTCTATATATAAGAGCTTGAACGATAGGTACTTCGCTCCACATTGACTCATTTAAACACCTCCAATGTCTTGGAGTTTCAGAGTTAGGGTGATTTATATTGTCTAAACAAGTATCACAAATTAAAATATAATCATTTCTAGGCTTGATTTCATATAATTGTAAGTTTGAAGAAGTTCCACACAATTCACAAACCCCACCACTTCTTTGCAAGACCTGTTCTTTTTCATTCATAGAATTTTCCTTTAAGATTATCCACAATATGGTGCGACCGGGGGGATTTGAACCCCCACACCCGAAAGCACTACCCCCTCAAGATAGCGTGTCTACCAGTTCCACCACGGTCGCATTGGTGCCAAGTGTTACAAAAAACACTTGGCAAATTTTTAGCTTAAGAAAGGGTTTGCATATAATGCTATCAAAGCGATAACAAGTGCATAAATAACCTGAGCTTCAATCATCGCTAAAGCGATAAACATGGTAGTCATCAATTTACCACCAAGACCTGGATTTCTAGCTGTTCCCGCTATAGTAGCAGCAGCAGTATTTCCCATTCCTATAGCACCGCCAAGTGCAGCAAGGCCTAGGCCTATACCAGCAGCAACTACAGAAAATGATGCCAATCCGGAAGCATTTGCGGCAACTTTTAAAACTTTAACACCATCTTGCCCGGCAAATGCAACCCCTGCAACAGCCAATAAAAGTAATAATACTTTTTTCATACTATGTCTCCTAAAATAAGATATAAAATACTTAATATTTTAATATCTTTTAAAATTATTTACAAAGTCCGTTCGGATAGCGTATCCCTACTTATCACTTTGAGGTTGTATTTTATCTAAATATTTGTTAAAATATACTTACTTACTATCCTTTAATCCAAGTTCAACTTTATGTCCTTTTTGTGATAATACCACAACATCAATACTATCGCCTTCACTTAAAATATCTTGCATCTTTGCATTTCTGTCTTTAGCAACTTTTGATATATGCAATAATCCGTCAACTCCGTCTTTGAGTTCGACAAAAGCACCAAATTCAACTATCTTTTTAACTTTTCCATGAAACTCTTCACCTTTTTTAAATTCAACTGTTTTTCTTGGTCCTCTGTGAGTGTCTCTTGCACTACTTCTGCTTGTTATATCCTTTATATGATCACAAGCTGCTTTTACTTTAGCTTTATCAACTCCTCCAACTTTAACTTGACCTTTTTCCCTGTCTAAATCAATAGAAACATTAAATTTTTCAATAATTTCCCTTATTGTTGCTCCAGCCTTACCAATAATATCAACAATTTTAGAAGGATGTACGCCAAATATCTCAGAACCTGGTAACAAATCTTCATTGACTACTATCTTTTTATTTGCCTCTTCCATTATATTTAGAATATGCTCTTTCCCCTCTTTTGCTTGCTCTAATGCCTCTTTTAAAATATTAGAATCAATTCCTCCTAATTTTATATCCATTTGCAAGGCAGTTATTCCATCTTTTGTTCCGGCAACTTTAAAATCCATATCACCGTCATGATCTTCAAGACCCATAATATCAGAAAGAATTGCATATTTATCATCTTCAAACACCAATCCCATTGCAATACCTGCAACCAATTTGCTTGTTGGTACCCCAGCAGCCCTCAAAGCCAAAGAACCACCACAAATAGTTGCCATTGAAGATGAGCCATTTGACTCTAATATTTCAGAAACTACCCTTAAAACTTGAGGATATGTCATATCATTTAATGGAGCCAGTGCTCTTTTCGCCAAATTACCATGCCCTAACTCTCTTCTTCCTGGTGCTCTCATAGGTGCTGCTTCTCCTACTGAAAACCCCGGAAAATTATAATTAACCATAAATTTTTCATAATTTGGTCCATCAGTAGTAAGCAGGTCGAACATTTGGGCATCTTGATCACTTCCTATCGTAACGCTAACCAAGGCTTGTGTTTGACCTCTTGTAAAAAGACAACTTCCATGTACTCTAGGGAGTATATTTGTATCAATACTAATCGGTCTTACTTCGGTTAGCTCTCTTCCATCAGCCCTTTTTCGTTCATTAACAATCATTTTTCTCACAACATCTCTTTTAAAAGCTGACAATACTTTTGATACTACTTCTTTTTCCCAAGACTCTTTTATCGCCGTATCATCACTTAAAATCTTTTTAACAATTTTTTCAAGCTCACCTGCTCTTTCACTTTTTGCCATTTTATTCAATGCATCATAGACATCATTTTTGTAAAATTCAGATATATAAGTGTAAATATCCAAATTAATTTTTTCTTCTTTTAGCTCTATTGGAGCATCTTCTTTTTTAAATTCAACAAAAGCTCTCTCGTATGCCTTGCTTGCTTCTTCAATTGCTTTAGAAGCCACATCAATAACTTTCATTGTTTCATCATTGCTTAATTCATTTGAAAGTTGTGTAGTAACAATCTCTTCACTCAGTGTAGGATCCACCATCGGATCAATAGCTGCAATAGGTGCAATATCTGTTTTCATTGTTGGAATTGCTCTCATTTCTATCATCAAAAGTTCATCCTTAGAGCCACTTACAAATAAGTCTAAAGAACTGTCTTTCATCTGGGTATTATTTGGATTTACAATGATTTGCTCTCCTATTTTACCAACTCTCACCCCGTAAACAACTTTGTTTACCGGTATATCACTAAGGTACAATGCTGCAGATGCCGCATTTAGTGCCATAGCCTGAAGATCAGTTTCTCCGTCTGAACTAACCACTAAGATAGTTATTTGAGTTGGATAAGCATATCCTTTTGGGAAAAGAGGTCTTAAACTTCTATCGACAACTCTTGAAGTCAGTGTTTCAAAATCTCCCGGTCTTGTTTCTCGTTTTATATAACCTCCTGGGATTTTACCTACTGCATATGATTTTTCTACATACTGAACTGTAAGAGGAGTAAAATCACCATCAACCGGATTTTCATCTCTTGCAACAGCTGCTATCATAACAGTATCACCTACTTTCATCATAACAGATCCGCTTGCTTGTTTTGCAACATAGCCTATTTCAAATTCTTCTTTTTTATTGTTTGCTTCTACTTCAACTTGACATCTCATTTACTCTCCTTTTAAATTTCTATAGTTTTTTACAAAACAACCTATTATTGTCTGACCTTACGCACCATAATGAGCAAAGCTCGTTATAGCGGCAGGAACTCAAAATCCCTACAATTCCCTAAAGCTTACGAAAAGTAGAGCTTTTCGAGAAAAAGTGTATAAGGTCAGTTATTATATCTAATTATCAACACACTTAAAATCTAAATCTTTCTGCGTGATAACTCTCCGGGCATTGTTTATTTATCTCTTCTTCATCAAAAGAAAATCTAAAGTTATCAATATAATCTTTTATTAACTTATAAGATCTGTTAA
>WFMT01000221.1 GCA_015488975.1 Campylobacteraceae bacterium
CATTTTTTATTAAATATCATTTTTCCCATTTTTGCCATCTTGTGTTGTTTTTTGCTTATCATCATCATCTCTTTTTTGAAAGCTTTTTCAGCAATTTTGATAGCTTGATTAAATCTCATAATTTTACCACCAAATCTTTTGGCAAATTTTAAGGCGGCTTTTTTTGTTCCAAATGCATATTTGCTTATTTTACTCATAGTTGCTGGTTTTTTACTACCCACGACATAATAAGCACTTTTTGCAGGGATAAATTTCAAAGTTGTATTATCTACTACTTTTATATTTGTAGGATGTAATCCGTTAACGATATCCTGAGCCAAACAATGCATAGAGCAATATTGCTTTTCTTTCCCTTTTACAGTTGCTGCATGATTTGTTCTGTAAAACATGTGAAGAGTCATACCACAATTTGCACAGTATGCCTTACCTTTGCCATTTTGCAATATTTGTGCCTTACTGACTGGTACAGCCTGGTACATCATATGTTTACTTTTTGCCATGACGCCAGTTGTAAAAAATGTAGCAAATACTACAAAACTTAATAATATCTTTCTAATCATATTTAATCCTTTAATTTTTAAATTATAAAATTATACAAGTATAGTGTTAATCATTTGTTAAATCTATATTAAGTAGTTTACTATTTATTTACCTCATCGTTTTATAATTTTAAAAAAATATAAGGAGGCAACATGAGAGATAAAATATTGATTATACTTTCTTCTGTATTATTGGCGGCCGTTGTGATTGAAGGGTATTACTTATATAAGATAAATTCTAAAGTTGAAAGTAGCAGTTCATACTATAAGCCAGCTAGTAAGCAAGAAAATACTTTATTGAAGCAATTATCAATAAATCAAAATATAAATCCATTTAAAGAATTTCAGCAGATGCAAGAAAATATGGATAAAGTATTTGGATCATTTAATGCAAAATTTCAAAATAATCCTAATTTTGATAAATTTTTTAAAAATTTTTCTATCTCTCCGGCACTTGATATGAGGCAATCTAGAAATAAATATATAGTCAATATAAATATACCAGGATCCACAAAAAATAATATTAAAGTAAGTGTTAAAAATCATATACTTAAAGTAAAAGCAAAAATGCAAGAAACAAACAATAAAAAAGGCTCAAAATATATACAAAAAGAGAGATACATAGGCAGTTTTGAAAGAGAATTGACTCTGCCTCAAAATGCTGATGAAAGTTCTATAAAAACTATTTACAAAAATGGTGTCTTAACGATAACTTTTGACAAGAAGAATTAGAATTTAAGTAAAAAATGTGTAAAATACTTCTTAAAGAAAGCTAAAATAGTGTTTTAGTGGGAGTATTTAATGAAATTATTTGGTTGTAAAAATGGATACTTGATTGAAGAAGAAGTTGATGTGTTAGATTTAGATAAACCTACACATCAACTTTTTTTTACACATGTCACCAATGAGAAGCTTAAATCATGGTTGTTTAAAAATGATTTTCCAATTCAGTTTATAGAAGATATAAATAGTGAAGATCAAACACCTGTTTTTGATATTATCCCAAATGGAAATGTAACTATACTTAAGCATTTAAGTTTTTCCGGAGAAGATTATCTGGACTTTGAAACAGCAAATATTGCTATTATAAGGATAGAAGATAAACTTATTATTGCTTGTGATGAAGATAAGGCGGTAATAGAAATATCTAAAAAATTTGAAAAGAGGATGAAGCTTCATAAGTCTGATATAATATTTGAGATATATACAGTTATTGATATTATTATGGATAATTCTATTTTTATGTCTGATATTATAGACATAAGTTTGGAAGAACTTGAAGATCAGATTATGAATGAGAGTATTGACGAAAAAATTATTCAAGAGAAAATATATTATGCAAGAAGAACATTAAATAGATTGGTAAAATTATTTATTCAAGAAAATGAAGTAGTAAATAAAGTGTACAATTCGATTTCAATAGCCAAAAAGAAAAAATTAAAGTATGAATTTTCAGATTTAAAAGAGCATATCCTTTTTCTTGTAAAAGAAAATAGAACTTTGCTAGATAGAACGGGATACTTGTTAAACTTCCATATGGGTATTATGTCTAACAGGATGAATGCGGCAATGCAAAGATTAACGGCAATTACTATTATATTTTTGCCACTTACTTTTATCGTAGGCAATTATGGGATGAATTTTGAGTTTATGCCTGAACTTCATTGGAAATACGGATATTTATTTTCAATTATTTTAAATATTTCTGTTGCAGTTGGTATTTTTTATTGGTTAAAAAAGAAAAAATGGTTATAATGCATTAAGTAATAAATTTAGGAGGTATATGATATGGATATGGAACATAAAGAAATAAATTCATTAAAAAAAGATATAAAAAAAGAGTTAAAATTAATGTATAACGCAAATATGGAGGCAAGTGGATTGGACATTCCTGAAAGAGATGACAGTGAAATGTCTTCACTTGTGATAAAAGCTATGGAAGAAGCTTTTAAAGAATTGAAAAGCGAGATAACAGAAAATACTAATTAATCTTTTTAATTGATAATTAATATCATTATAGCTATAATTTCTACTTATTCTTATCATAAGTGGAGACTAAATGAGAAAAGTTTTGATACTTGGCGGTGGTTTTGCCGGAGTTGAAGCTGCAATAATGTTGCGAAAATATAGTTTTGATGTTACTTTGGTTAGTAACAGAGACTATTTTTATATATATCCTATATCAATCTGGGTACCTACAGGTGAAAAAAGCTTTAATGATGTGAGCATATCTTTAAAGAAATTACAAGAAATTCATAAGTTTGAACTGATTATTGATGAAGTAACATCTATAAAATCTTTAGAAAAAACGGTATATTGCAAAAATCATCAGTTTAAATACGAATATTTGGTTGTCGCTATAGGTAGCGATAAAATGAAACACAAGGGTCTTGAAAATACTGTCTCGATTTGTGGAAAACCTGAAGATTCTTTGCTTATAAAAGAAAAAATTGATGAACTTATAAAAAAAGGAAGCGGGAGTATTTCTATGGGATTTGGTGGGAATCCTAAAGATGCAAGCAATGTCAGAGGCGGACCAGCTTATGAACTTCTTTTCAACATTCACAATAAATTAAAAAAATTAGGCATTAGAGATAAATTTAAATTGAACTTTTTTGCACCTATGAAAAAACCAGGAAGCAGAATGGGTCCAAAAGCTTTGAAAATGATGGATTTTTATTTTAAAAAATTAAATATTGATTCTTTCACAGGTAAAAAAATAGACAGATTTGAAAAAGATAGTATTGTCTTTGAAGATAAATCTGTTTTAAAAAGTGATTTTACAATGTTTATTCCTGCTGGGACAGGTCATAGTGTTTTTGAAAATTCAGACTTGCCGTTAAATGCTACAGGTTTGGTAAATATTAATAATTATTGCGAAGTAAAGCATGATTATTATGATTCACCAAATGAATATAAAGTTTTTGCTATTGGTGATTGTACTGCTTTGCAAGGAGCTGACTGGAGAGCAAAACAGGGGCATATAGCTGAGGTTATGGCAAAAATAGTTGCATTTAATATAAACTCTATGGAAAAAAAGAAAGTAGAAAGAAAAGGCTACTCTTGCCACTTAAATATTCTTTGTATTATGGATAGTGGTAATGGAGCCTCTTTTGTGTACAGAGATGATGCAAAGGCTATAATGTTTCCAATGCCAATCTTTGGTCACTGGCTGAAAAAAAGTTGGGGATGGTACTGTAAAAATTCCAAACTTAAAAAAATCCCGAGAATTCCCGGATTATAAAAATAAAATTTAGAATTATAGTACAAACATATCCTCGTGGGTATGACTGGACTCTTGACCAGTAGAAAAATTGTTTAGACTTTAGCTGGGATTAGTATAATGATCATTTGTACTAAGTAGTAGTCCCGTAAGTGCCAGAGTTGAGTTTGTTAAAAACGAGTTAGACCACTCCAGTCCTTTTCACTGCCAATAATACCCTAATAGTCAACTGGAGCCAATAAATTTTCAATAGTATGTCTCTTGTTACTTGACTTTTTTTAATCTCTATAATATAATTGCAGACAAATAGTTGGGATGGAGTTCCCTCGCATATCTGCTCAACTGAGCTAATGACTCCTGTTGCTTAAATATATAAACTTTATGAGTCATAAATATATGATAAAAAGTTTTAAGTTTATAATTTTGTCTGAAAGATATATGATAAGGAGAACTCTAAATATGCCTCATTACTATACTTATACTTATCCTAAATACAATTTTCCGGTATTAATTTTGTCTTATGATTTCCTGTATAAAGGAGTTTAAAGATGAGTAAATATATTTTATTTAATATACTGCAAGTCTTGGTTGTTATGGTATTTTCTCCATTGGCAATGGGAGTACTAAATCGTTTAAAAGAGATAGTCCAATCCAAAAAAGGTCCAAGCATTTTTCAACCCTATTTTGATCTTTTAAAACTATTTCAAAAGGATGAAGTTATTCCCGAAGAAAGTACCTGGATATTTAGAGTAACTCCTTATATCGTTTTTATGGCACCGATATTTGTAACACTTCTTATCCCTGTACTGACAAGTTATCCGCTTTTCTGGGCATTTATGTCCGATATGGTAGGAGCTGGATTTGTATTGGCTCTTGGCGGATTTTTTGCTGTATTGGCAGCTATTGATACTGCTAATCCTTATGGAGCTATAGGAGCAAGTAGAACAAGAATGGTTAGTTTTTTAGCTGAGCCTGTGTTTCTTATAGTATTTTTTACAGTATCTTTTGTTGCTGGTTCAACTATACCTTATATAGTCCAACAAAAATGGGTTACACCCATATCAAATTTTTTCGAGCCTTCTCATATACTTCTTCTGTTTGCATTTGTTATGCTTATTTTGGCGGAAAAAGGTAGAATCCCAGTTGACAATCCATCCGGTCATTTTGAATTGGCAATGATTGAAGAATCAAAAGATTTAGAATACTCTGGAGTCGGTGCGGCACTGATGAAATGGGGTGGATGGATGAAGTTTTTTGTTTTGATGATTATCTTTTCAAATGTGCTTTTTTCACCATGGGGACTTGCGAATACTCTTGGCTGGGGATCTGTTTTGTTGGCAATTCCACTTGTTTTAATAAAAGTATTTATTTTTATTTTGTTTCTTGTTGTTATTGAGTCGTCATTGGCTAAACTTAGGCTATTTAGAATAAGCGAATTTTTAAGTGCAGCATTTGTTATTGCGGTAATTGCAATGCTTGCAAGCATTTTTGAGTAAGAAGGAGTAAGCAATGCAAGTTTTACAAAGCACAACGCCTTTAATAGTAAATCTAAATGCGTTAGCAGGAGGACTGTTCATCATATCGGCCTTTGGAATAGTTGCCACAAGACAGATAAGAGCCAGTCTTAATTTTTTTATCATACAATCTTTGCTTTTGGCAAGTTCAGCCTTTTTGCTTGGCATAGAACCTTTTTCTTTAGATTTATTTGCGGTTGGAGGTATCAATATCATAACAAAAGTTTGGTTTATGCCAATGCTTTTAAAACGAATGGTAAAAGAGGAGATTTACACAAGAAGAGAAGTTACGCAAGTTTTCAATATCCCAACTTCTCTTATATTTGCTCTTATTCTTACCATATTGGCTTATTTTATCAGTTTGCCTTGGATTCATACCCAGAAAGTTTTAAGTATTATTCATGTAAATGTTCCTGTCGGCTTGGCAGGACTTTTTTTAGGTGCTTATACTTTGGTAGCAAGAAGAGAAGCGGTTCCTCAGCTTTTAGGACTTTTAGCTATGGAAAATGGAGCATTTTTTGCAGGGGTGGCGATAGCACCGGATCTTCCACTTATTGCCGAATTGGCACTGGCATTTGATATTCTTATGCTTACTTTTGTTATAGGTATTTTAACCCGCACCGTTAATGAGCATATAGGTACTACTTCAGTAGGGACTCTTTCAGAACTTAAAGAAGGAGTTAAAAAATGATTCTTGTATTGTTTGTTAGCATTGTACTTGTAGCTGCTCTTGTATCTTCTTTTTCAAAAAATGACAGCCGCATAGCAACTTATGTAACTTTGTTAAGCTCTGTTGTTACACTTGGGCTAAGTGTTCATATAGCTTTGGATATTGTTTTTTCCTCTACTCATACAATAGTTGCCATAGTTAACTGGGTATCTTTAAATGCGTTAGGTGCCCTTATTCTCTTATTGGTATCGTTTGTCTATTTCACAGCTTCGGTTTTTTCCATAGGATATATGAGATTTGAAAAGCCGGGCAGTTTTAGAACATACTATATCAACTTCAATCTTTTTGTTTTTTCAATGCTTATTATACCACTCATTCAAGAGCCTAATTCTGTTTGGATAGCGGTTGAGTTGACAACACTTTTTTCAGTATTGTTGGTAGGTTTTGAAAACACAAGTGCAGCTATCGAAGCAGCTTGGAAATATATCGTTCTTACTATTATGGGAGCAGCTATAGCACTACTTGGATTTTTGATACTTTACTGGGCGGCAAGACAGGTAGGAATTGAGCATTATACCTGGGATTCACTTTTGATTGCCGCTCCTCATATGTCGCCTGTGCTTCTTAAAGCATCTTTTGTATTTATTTTAGTAGGCTTTGGTGCTAAAGTCGGTTTGGTTCCTTTGCATACTTGGTTACCTGATGCTCACTCGCAAGCCCCAAGTCCTGTTTGTGCGTTACTTTCAGGAGTTGAGACAACAGCCATACTTTATGTAATTCTTCGTTTACTTCCCATCGTAGCTGCCGCATCGGCAGTTGATGTAAACACTTGGTTGATAGTTGTAGGTTTGATTTCCGTAGGCAGTGCAGCTTTTTTACTTTTGCAGGTAAAAGATTTTAAAAGACTTTTTGCATTTTCTACGGTTGAGCACATGGGTATTATTTTAGTCGCATTTGGTCTTGGTGGAAATTTGGCACACATTGCTGCGGTTTTGCAGATAATAGGACATGCCATAACCAAATCATTCGCTTTTTATGCTGCCGGAGGAGTGTTGCTTTTGATGGGTACTAGAGAAATATCCAAAGTAAGAGGATTGATAAGAAAATCGCCCGTAAGTGCCATAGCACTTCTTCTTGGAGGATTGGCTATAGCTGGAGCTCCACCTTTTGCACTTTTTTTAAGTGAATTTTCCATCATAAAAGCAGGACTTTTTAAAGGTGAATATGTAACTGTAGGATTGTTAGTCATTTTTATCGCCATTGCATTTTTTGCTATTATGAACCATGTAAGCCGTATGGTATTTGGCAGTGATGATGCGAAAAATTCTATTGATAACAAAACATACTCTTTGCCCATAAGTAGCAAAATTACTTTTGCAATCGCTTTTATACCTATTATCGTATTTGGTCTTTATATACCGGAAGTTTTATATAAATTAACCATATTGGCAGCAGCTACAGTAGGAGGTTGGTAATGTTGATAGGAAAAATCACCGCTGAGATTAAAACTCTTTTCTCCTTTGAGAGGGAGCCTGTTGTTGATACAGCATCAAATACATTAAAGATATATTGTAGCCATGAACAGACACCTTTGGTTTGTGATTGGCTTTTCAATGGAAAAGAGTATCATTTTGCTGGATTAATTATTGAAGAAAATACTTTGTTAGAGCTTTGTTATCTTTTTGTTGGTGAAGGCGAAAAGGGTTTTGTCAATGTTATAACAGCCGATGAATTAAATGCACAAAACTTTGAGAGTGTAAGTTTAAGAGTGTATGCGGTTGATTGGTATGAAAGAGAAGCTGAAGATCTTTACGGAGTACATTTTAAAAATCATCCAAGATTAGGGGATTTTATCTTACATGATGATGTTTGGCAAGAGGGTATAAATCCTATGAGAAAAAGTTTTGATAAAGATAAAACTCTTTTAAATCGTAAACCCAAACAGCATTACAGACCCAGGAAAGTAGTTGAAGAGGAGGGCTCATTTATTATGCCCATAGGTCCTATTTTTTCTGCTGAATCTGAGTCTGTGCATCTACAGCTTGAAACTGTAGGCGAAGAGATTATCCGTGCTTTTCCAAGACTATTTTACAAATACAGAGGTATTGAAAAAATTGCTGAAGGAAAGTCGATAGAAAATGTACTTCTTTTGTCTGAACGAACCGCCGGTACTACTGCTTTTTCTCATGCTCTTGGCTTTTGTTTGGCAGTTGAAAAACTAAGCAATGAAACAGTGCCTGAAAAAGCTCAAGTTTTAAGAGTCTTTTTTGCAGAAATAGAAAGGATAAGAAGCCATATAGGAACTATCGAGGCAATTTGTAATTCAACCGGATTGGTTGTGGCTGCTTCTCAAGTTGGAGTCTTGGAAGAGAAGATGTTAAGGCTTTCTTGTATTTTATCAGGACATCGCTATTTTTTTGGTTTGTGTGTTGTAGGTGGATTAAGTTATGAATGTGATAAATTAACATATAAAGATAGTGTTGAGAAAATCAAAAATATCGTAAAAGAGTTGGATGAGATAGAAGAGCTTTTGATAAACACAAGTAGCTTTTTAGATAGGTTGGAAGAAGTTGGAGTCATAAGTCTCACTCAGGCTAAAACTCATGACTTGGTAGGACCAATGGCAAGAGGATCAAACTATCTTAACGATCTTAGAAAATTTCAACCTTATTTAAAATATGATAAATTAAAATTTAATATATCCAATGAAACAGAGGGTGATGGATATGCGAGGCTGAGAGTTTTATTTACCGAGATAAGAGAGTCTGTTAAGATTTTGGAACAAGTTATCTCATTAATGCCTGAAGGTGAAATATTTATAAAAATGGATATAAAATCCGGCACGGCACTTGCAGGCGTTGAAGCACCAAGAGGAGCTTCTTGGCATAGAGTAAAAATAGGTGAAAATAAAAAGTTGTTGAGTTACCGTATGCTTATGCCTTCTTTTGCAAATTGGCACGGATTTCATGTAGCGATGGAAAAATATGCATTTCAAGATTTACCCATTATTTTGGCAACTCTTGGGCTTAGTGTAGCTGAAAATGATAAGTAAGGAAGGAGTTAGGATATGAGTAACTGGGTCAAAAAAGGTTTAAAAACCGGTATTGTTACTACCTCTTATCCAAAAGAGGATGAAAAAACATCCGGAATTACACCTGGCTTTCCAAAAAGTACAGATTGTGATGAGGTTGATAATGAAGCCCTTATATCAATTTGTCCTATGGATGCATTGTATTACAAAAATCATAAAGTTATGGTAGAGTCAAAAGATTGTGTTCATTGTTATCGTTGCTTGCGAAATGTTGAAAAACCAATATCTTGGGATGATGGATTTAAATGGTCTATTTTACAAAAAAAACAAACCAACTTTTCAAAAAGTTTTTCTCGTTCAATTCATATCTTAGTGGTAGATGCCGGTGATTGTGGTGCTTGTCTTAATGAAGTGAAACTGTTAAATAATCCTTTTTATAATATGCACAGATTGGGATTTTTTATAACTCCTTCGCCAAGAAAAGCAGATATATTACTAATCGTCGGTCCTGTAAGCGAACACTTAAAAACAGCACTTTTAAAAGCTTATAATGCTATGCCGACACCAAAAAAAGTTATGGCTGTCGGTGCTTGTTCTTTAAGTGGAGGAGTATTTAAAGAAAGTTTTGTTGTCAATCAAGGAGTTGAGAAGATACTGCCTGTTGATATACAGATACCAGGATGTCCACCTCCTCCTCTTGCAATCTTAGAAGGCTTGCTACAATTAGTCAAGGAGAAAGATAATGGATAATTTAAATTTATTGTTTGCATCCGTATTTATTATATATTTTATAGGTATTGTTGCTATATTAATTTTGCCTAAAAAAATGTCAGTTGCGATGCTTGGATTATCCGGAGCAACAGGCTCACTTATGCTTTTTGTATTTGCAGCATTTATTCTTTTTAGAAGCAATCCCTATCTTTTATCTTTATGGGAAATTCGAGGAATTGGTAAATTGAGTATAACAGTGGATCATTTAAGTGCATTTTTTTTACTTGTAACTGCTATAGCGGCTATGCCGGCTTCAGTTTTTGCATCAACAAGGATTTCAAAAAATCCGCAAAATTATAACACTTTTATACCGGCAATCTATCTAAGTTTATTGGTTTCTATTATTTTGGTATTGGTTGCAAGCAATGTATTTTTCTTTCTTTTGTCATGGGAAGTTATGTCTATATTTATATATTTTTTGGTAAATAGCGGTAAAAAGGAGCATCCAGGATATGTAATGTTGGCTATTGGAGAAGCTGGGACTCTTGCTATATTGGTGGCTTTAGTGTTATTGGCACAAAATGCTGGCACTCTTTCATTTGCCGGGATAATTGCAAACGGGTCTCATTTAAGTGCAAGATTGCAATGGGTTGTATTTTTTCTCTCTTTTTTTGGCTTTGGCATCAAAGGCGGACTTATACCTTTTAACTTTTGGATGCCTCGTGCTTACAGTGTAACTCCATCGGCATTTATACCCATAATCGCAGGAGTTACTTTAAATCTTGGACTTTACGGGATTATAAGAGTCAATACCAATTTGCAATTTATATCTCAAACAGGTATCGGTGTTGTGATACTCATAACAGGTGCGATTACGGCAATAATTGGTATCTTGTATGCTACAATCGAAGATGATTTGAAAACCGTTTTAGCTCATAGTTCTATGGAAAATGCCGGAATTATTACAACTGCGTTTGGTGCAAGTATTATATTTTTATCATCAGGATATAAAACAGCTGCGGCAATGGCTTTGGTGGCGGCACTTTACCATCTTTTAAATCATTCTGTTTTTAAAACTTTACTTTTTATGGGCTCTGGTGCCATAGAAGATGCGACAGGTTCAAGAAGTTTAAATCAAATGGGTGGATTACTTAAAAAAATGCCATGGACAGGGCTTTTCGTACTCATTGGAGTATTATCCATATCGGCAATGCCGCCTTTTAATGGTTTCGTAAGTGAATGGCTGATCCTCGAATCACTCCTTCGCAGTGTTGAGCTTAGCTCACTTGGTGTAAAGATAGCTTTTATAATTGCCGGGGCTTTGCTTGCATTGACAGCCGGTCTTGCGGTTACTTGTTTTATCCGTGCTTTTGCTATGAGTTTTTTGGGAATGTCACGAACAAAGCCTATGCAAAAAGCAAAAGAAGTTACAAAAAGCACTATGGCATCAATGGCATTTTTAGCTCTTACTTGCTTAGCTTTGGGGATACTACCAACTTTTATTATACCGACTATAAACAAAAGCGTAGAACCTATTGTAGGAAAAAGTGCAACCGTAGCTCTTGTGCCGCCTTTTTTTACTAATCATCATTCTAAAGATAAATTACCTCAAAAATTTGTTTCGGCTTTTCATAATATAGGAGCGGGAGTGGCTGAAGATTTGGTACCTGCAAGAGGTTTGGTAGTCATGCACCGTGGCGGTAAAACAAATCCGGTAATATTTGCAATGTCAACTTCTTATATGTTTGTTATGATGGTATTTTTGTTAGGACTTAGTGCTGTTTTAGTTTGGGTATTTGTTAAAAGAAAAAGAAAAGTTGTGTATCTTCCAAGATGGGATGGAGGTATTAAAGAGTTATTTCCTGAGATGACATATACCGCAACTGGCTTTGCACAGCCTGTAAGAGTTATTTTTAATACGATTTTACATCCTGAAGTTACAAATCAGCATGAAAATATAGAATACTTTCGTGTAACAATAAAAAGAAAAAAAGAAGAGGTGCATTTGATGGATCGTTTTGTGTTGTATCCTGTTATAAATTTTACACAAAAATTATCTAAAATCTTAGCTAAAATGCATAATGGTCGTCTTAATACTTATGCTGGTTATGCACTCTTGAGCATTCTTGTAGCTTTGATTATTGTTTTGGCAGGATAGATTTAGCCTGCAGACTGTTCTGTAATTTTTTGATTTTATAGAAAATAAATGATATTTTAGATATAATCGCCAAAAAATTAAGGAATTACAGTGTCAATAAAAAAGATAAAAACAAAAGAAGAGTTTAAAGATTTTGTTAAATCTACTACAAAAATCAAAGGGTACAAAAATCCGATAGGTTTTGGTATAGCAAGAGTCGATAAAGGGCAATTAAACAGAGATAAAATCCTGCAAGCTTCATTTGCATTTTTAAATTGGAATGAGAACTTTGGAACTGCCGCTGTGTTTATAGCAGCACTTAATGAGTGTGGGAAAAAAGTCGGCTTTTCCAAAAGTGAACAAATATTTGAAGTTGATAAAAGATTTTTAAAACAATGCATAAAAGCTTTCAATCCTTTTTTGGATGAAGTTACAGAAGATAATCATAAAAATATACAAGTTATAGAATATCTTTATAGCCTGATAGACAGAGACGAAGTTGATGAGAGTGATTATAGGGTTGTATTTATATTTGAAGATGATGCCCCTAAGAGTGTAGAGTGTGTTTATATGAAACTTTATGCTCTTTCTCTTGGTAAGGCAAAACTTAGAAGTTTAAATCTAAATGGTGCTTTTGGAGTTTTAGAGAATGTTGCTTGGAGTGGTAACATACCCATAGAGCTTGATTGGTTAAGAGCAAATGAAATTGCTTTGAAGCTTGAGGGAGAATATCCAAATATTGACTCGGTTGATAAATTCCCAAGATTTTTACACCATGTTATACCGGCAAACAATACAAGGATACTTGATAGCTCAAAAGTAAGAATGGGAGCACAGCTTTCAAATGGAACTACTGTGATGCCTGGAGCTAGTTATATCAACTTCAATGCAGGAACTTTAGGACCTGTTATGGTTGAGGGCAGGATAAGCTCATCGGCAATCGTTGGAAGCGGCAGTGATGTAGGAGGTGGAGCTAGTATACTTGGAGTGCTTAGTGGGACTGATGGAAATCCTGTAAGTATAGGTGAAAATACTCTTCTTGGTGCTAACAGTGTTACTGGTATTGCTTTGGGAGATGGTTGTATTGTTGATGCCGGTATATCTATACTTGAGGGAACAAAGATCACGATAACAGAAAATGAAATAAATAAAATCAATGATGTAAATAATAAAAAACTTGAAGTAAAAGATACATATAAGGGAGTTGAATTATCCGCACTTAACGGACTTCATTTTAGGCAAGACAGCACAAATGGACAAATAAAAGCTTTTAAAAGTAAAAGAGAGATTAAGCTAAATGAAGATTTGCACTAATGCTTAGAACGATAAAATTAACTCAAAGATATGGCAATAGAATCCTTTTTGAAAATATAAACTTAGAATTGACAAAAGGCAAAAGATATGGACTTATAGGAGCAAACGGAGCAGGAAAAACAACTTTTTTAAATATACTATCTGGAAAAATGGAGCCAAGCAGTGGAGAGGTTACAATAGATAACGGACTTAAAGTCGGAATTTTGGAGCAAAATCAGTTTGCTTTTGAAAAGTTTACTTTAAAAGATGCCGTATTATATGGAAATAAAAAGTTATATAATGCTATTAAAGAAAAAGAAAAACTTTATATGGACGGTAACTTTGAAGATGAAAAAGTAAATGACAGGCTCTCAAAACTTGAGATAATCTGTGCCGAAGAAGATCCTATGTATGAGTGTGATGTGATTATAGAAAAAATGCTTGAAGAGTTGGGATTTGATGACGCAGTTCATGATAATTTAGTCAGCACTTTAACAGGTGGTGATAGGTTTAAAATTCTTTTGGCTCAGGTTCTTTTTCCAAAACCTGATATTTTATTTTTGGATGAACCGACTAATAACCTTGACCTTGGTGCTATATCTTGGCTTGAGGGACAACTTAAAAGACATGAAGGTACACTTGTGGTCATATCGCATGACAGACACTTTTTAAATAGCATAATAACTCATGTGCTTGATGTGGATTATCAAAAGATAAGAGAATTTACAGGCAACTATAATGACTGGTATGTAGCTTCACAGTTAGTTAAAAAACAAGCTGAGGTTGAAAGAAATAAAAAACTAAAAGAAAAAGATGAATTAGAGAGTTTTGTGCGAAGATTTTCTGCAAATGCTTCAAAAGCAAAACAGGCAACAAGCAGGCAAAAACAACTTGATAAGTTAAATATTGAAGAATTACAAACAAGTTCAAGAAGAGAGCCTAGTATCGTTTTCAAACAAAAAAGAAGTATCGGTAATGAAGCTTTGGAATTGTTAAATATCTCAAAATCTTATGGTGATTTACAGGTTTTAAAAAATATTTCACTAAAATTTGAAAAAGGTGAGAAAGTAGCAATAGTCGGAGCAAACGGAATCGGTAAAACTACTTTGATTAAAACGATAGTAGGAGAATTAAGCAAAGACAGCGGAGAAGTCAAATGGGGAGCTACCGTAGAATTTAGTTATTTTCCTCAAGATACGACTGACAAAATAAAAGGTGA
>WFMT01000222.1 GCA_015488975.1 Campylobacteraceae bacterium
GAAATAAAAAAGACTGAGCAGTATGCAGTAAATCAAGCGGTAGATACTATAAGAAACAGGCTGGATCAATTTGGTCTGTCTGATCCTACAGTAGCTAAACAAGGAAGCACTGATGTATTAGTGGAACTTCCAGGTATAAAAACACAAGCCCAGGAGCAAAGGGCTAGAAAGCTTATAGCAAAAGCAGCACATTTACAACTAATGGCAGTTGATGAAAAAAGAGCTGATCAAGTATACAATATGAGTAATCAAGAAGCGGCAAGTTATGGAGATGTGATTCTTCATGGTGCAAAAAATAGTAAAGAAGAATATCTTGTTAAAGCTGTACCGATACTAGATGGAAGTATGCTAACAGACGCGCGGGTCGGTTTTGATAATATGAATCAGCCTGTCATCAACTTTACACTAAATAGCGAAGGAGCTAAAATATTTGGTGCTTTTACGGCTAAATCAATAGGAAAGCATTTGGCTATTGTTTTAGATAATAAGGTTTACTCAGCTCCTGTTATAAGAGAAAGAATAGGTGGAGGAAGCGGACAGATAAGCGGAGGTTTCTCTGTGCAAGAAGCTCATGATGTTGCCATAGCACTTAGAAGTGGGGCACTTTTAGCTCCTGTTAAACTTCTTGAAAAAAGAAGCATAGGGCCTTCTTTGGGTGCTGAGAGTATAAGACAAAGCATGATAGCGCTTATAAGTGGATTTGTTTTAGTTGTTTTATTTATGATTAGTTATTATGGATATGCAGGATTTATTGCGGACATTGCACTTGTTGTAAACTTATTTATAATCATAGCGTTAATGGCACTTTTTGGTGCTACCTTAACACTTCCTGGAATGGCAGGTATTGTTTTAACGGTTGGTATGTCGGTGGATTCGAATGTTATTATCAACGAGAGGGTAAGAGAACTGCTGCGAGAGGGCAAAAGTGTAGCTGTTGCTATAGAAAAAGGTTATGCGAATGCTATGAGTGCAATACTTGATGCAAATATAACAACGCTTATAGCGGCAGTTATTTTATATGCTTATGGAACAGGACCTATAAAAGGATTTGCTGTAACTATGAGTATAGGTATATTGGCTTCAATGCTAACAGCGATATTAGGTACTCACGGCATATATCAATCTCTAATGCCTATAATTGAAAGAGCGAAAAACTTAAAAATTTGGTTTGGAATAAAGGTGAAATAATGGAAATATTTAAAGGCGATAAAATTTTTGATTTTATGGGTAAGAGTAAGTTTTTTATATCTATTTCTATTATACTGATGCTGACATCTTATGTTTTGCTGGCAACAAAAGGTTTAAATTATGGGCTTGATTTTAAAGGCGGCACCTTAGTACAGGTAAAGTATGAGAAAAATGCCCCTATAAGAAAAATAAGAGACAGTATAAGCAAAGATTCCGAATTTAAAAATGCAACTATAACAGAGTTTGGTTCTCCTAAAGAAGTTATCATAAAGTTTGCTACTAGTTCAAGTTCTGTAAAAGAAGATACCGGAGATAAAATAAGAAGTTTGCTAAAAGGCACAGGTAATTTTAAAATTAGAAGAGTTGATATAGTCGGTCCTAAAGTCGGAGGAGAATTGAGAGAAAAAGGCCTATTGGCAATGGTTCTTTCTATATTGGCTATTTTGGTGTATGTTGCATTTCGATTTGAATGGAGATTTGCTGTCGCTTCGGTGGCAGCTTTGGTGCATGATGTTTCTATAGCATTGGGCGCTGTCGCTCTTTTTCATATAGATGTCAATTTAGATACATTAGCGGCAATTCTGACCCTTATGGGTTATTCTTTAAATGATACAATTATAGTATTTGACAGGATTAGAGAAGGTATCCATGAGACTAAGCGGTATGATCTTTTTCATGTTATAAATGATGCTGTATCTAAAACACTTTCAAGAACAACCTTGACATCATTAACGACATTTTTTGTGGTCTTGACATTGTATCTTTTTGGTGGAGAAATAATAGTAGCATTTAGCTTTACACTTCTTGTAGGAATTGTTGTAGGTACATATAGTTCAATATTTGTTGCTTCTCCACTTTTAAAATGGTTTGGATTTAACATTGAAGATTTTAAAAGAAAAGCAGTTCAAAAAGATAAAGCCAAAGCTGAAAAGAAAAAAATGAGAGAAATGTATGAAAGAGGGATGGTTTAATCTTTTATTGTTAATAACTGACCTTACGCACTAAACACATATCTGAGCAAAAAGAGAAAGTGTCATATGCAAGGCAGATTTTTGAAAGCCTTGCTTTTGCTAAGGTGAAAAAATCTGTTAATTAGAAAGTAGTTAAGTAAGTCTACTGACAAACTTAACTACTTCATTGATTTCTACCTTAAATATTTTGATATATCTATCCTTATATTACAGTCGATAATACTTGTTTCTTGAATATTAATCCGGGTTTGGTATTAATTTAGAAAGACACCAATCATAAATAAAACATATCACCA
>WFMT01000223.1 GCA_015488975.1 Campylobacteraceae bacterium
AATCTACCTAAAGGAGTAACATTGAAGCCAAATTATTCAATAAAAAATAACTTTTTTTATGCAATAGATGGTTTCAAAGAGTTAATAACTGAAAAAGCTTTTATAATTGAGGGAATTTTTTTTGTACTTTTAAGCATATTGTTATTGTTTTTACCTTATCCATTATGGGCGAAAATATTTATGTTTGCCTCTCTTTTTATACCACTCGTTGCGGAAGCATTTAACACGGCTATTGAAAAAACTGTAGATTTGGTGAAACAAGAGTATAATAAGTTAGCTAAAGACGCTAAAGATATCGCTGCTTTTGGAGTACTTTTAAGTATCATATTTACCGTTTTGATATGGATTGGCTTTATCATATATTTTTACACAAATTAATTTAAAAGGTTCGTTTTTTATGATAATACAATTACAAATAAAAGATTTTATAAATAGCATGGATGAAGATTTCATCTTAATAGATACAAGAAGTCCTGATGAATTTGGCGAATCTCATATAAAAAATGCTATAAATTTGTATGTTCTTGATAATGATCAAAGAAAAGAGATAGGAACACTATATAAAAAATCACCATTTAAGGCAAAAATGTCAGGAGCATCTCTTATAAGTTTGAATGTTGCCAAATATCTGCAAAAGAATTTATCAGAACTGACTCCAAAAACTAAGATTTTTATCTATTGTGCAAGAGGTGGGCAAAGAAGTGGTTCATTTGGAGCGATTTTAGATAGTATAGGTTTTAGAGTTTATAAGTTAGAAAATGGCTATAAATCTTACAGAAATTATATTTTAAATTACCTTGAAAACTTTTCTTATGATAAATTTTTAGTACTTGACGGACTCACAGGAAGCGGCAAGAGTGAGATAATAAGAGAGTTTGAAAATGCGATAGATTTGGAAAAACTGGCCAATCACTATGGCTCAAGTTTTGGAGCTGTAAATGGAGCCCAGCCAAGCGTAAAGCAGTTTCAAAACTCTATATATGATGAAATTGAAAGAGTCAAACATTATGATATAACTTTACTCGAGGGTGAAAGCAAAAAAATTGGAAAATTACATATCCCGCACAAGCTACATGAAAAAATGCTAAACTCTCCTCATATTTGGATCGAATCCACCCTTGAAGAGAGGGCAAAAAGAATTTTAAAAGATTATCAGACAATTAATAAAGAATTTTTTGAAAATGCTATGGATAAAATAACCCCATATATCAAAAAAGAGTATCTAATAGATGCTAAAAAAGCATATTATAATAATGATTTAAAAACTTGTGCTATGATACTACTCGAAAAATATTATGATAAAGTATATAAGAAAAGAGGTGACTACATAACAACTATTAAATTTGAAAATTTAGAAAAAACTATCAAGGAGATAAAAGATTTATCTGCTAAACTTTAATGCGCCGAACAAGTGCCTCTTCCATCTAATTTTTCTAACTTGTTTTCTAAAAATTGTTTAATAGATTCTTGCACTGTCGAAGAAGCTCTATCAACAAATACATCAAGACCGGCTTGCGAAAAGCCAAGTGCTGGTCTTTCTCCTATACCGCCAACTATCAAAGCGTCCGGATTTAAACCAAGTATATTTGTAACAGCGTTACTACAAGCACCGCCGCTGTGTCCGGGGTTTGGTATCGCCTGGACATCTTTTATGCTGCCGTCCTCCAAAGTAATTACCGTATAAAATTTTGCTTTTCCAAAGTGAGCACCTCTTTTACTTAAATACCCTATATTTTCATCTGTTGGATAAACCAATCTCATAAAATTCTCCTTAAAATTATTTGTTTAATGTATTACCTGACCTTACGCACTATATCACATCATCAGTAAGTTTTAAAGTGTATGAGTGCAAGGCGGTTTTGCTTTGGCATAGCCTAAGCTATGGTGAAGTGAAGCCAACGAAGCAATCGTGCACTTTAAAACTCACCCGAAGGGCATTATAGAATGAGGCATTCTACTTCGTTAGAAAATTTCCACCATAGCTACGGCTATGCCGAAAACTTTCTGCCTCGTATCATACCACATTCTATAATGCTGATGATGTGATATAGTG
>WFMT01000224.1 GCA_015488975.1 Campylobacteraceae bacterium
AGTGGCAAAAAACTGGCTGAAAAATCTATAGTTATCAATGGTACAACGACCATGAATGGCAATGGTACAACGACCATTAATGGCATAGTAACAAAGAATAGCATAGTAGGACAAATAAATGCAATAACTGATGATAATAATGACAATTCTACTCTTGATGATATACACGATTATTTTAACGCATCTTATAGTAATGGTCAATTATCAATTCAAAAAATAAATACAAAACCATCAAATTATAAAATTTCTATTGAAGATAATGGAACAAATTTTGCAGGGGTTACCGGAATAAATTCTTTTTTAGTTGGTACTGATGCTAAAAATATAAAACTTAAAGAAGCTTTTCAAAATGACCCAACCAGTATAAATGCTTACCGCTCTCCAGCTGATGGCAATAACGATGTAGCAAATGCAATGATACAAGTGCAATACCAAAAAATAGGCTTTGTGTACCCTGATAATACGCAAGTAAACGATACTTTAAATGGATTTTATGGGAATCTAACAGCTGGTATTGCAGTTGATGCACAAAACAGCACAAGAAATGTTTCCACTTCGCAAGCTATATTTAATGCAGTTAATAATGAACAACAGTCAATAAGTGGAGTCAGCATAGATCAAGAGTTGACAAATCTGCTTAAGTATCAAACTGCATATAGTGCAAACGCAAAGATTATATCAACTATTGATAAAATGTTAAACACTCTTTTATCTATAAAACAGTAATATTTTATATTTATTTCATATAGCAGGTTAAATATGTCTAAAATTCCGTATGCAAGTATCTTTGTTTTAATTTTTATTATTTTGCTTGTTTATTTTGGCGGTTATTTTTATCACTTTTCGCCATATACTATACATAAAAATGCTATTCTTTTACCTCCAAGCATACATCATATCTTTGGTACAGATAGATTAGGCAGGGATCTGCTGGCAAGGATTATACAAGGTGGCAAAGTTTCTATGACTATTGGAGTTGGAAGTTCTTTGATAACAAGTTTTATAGGTTTGATTGTGGGTGTAAGTGCTGGTTTTTTTCAAAAAAGTACAGATAAAATTTTCATTGTGGTTATTGATCTGTTTTTAACATTTCCAACTTTTTTCTTGCTTTTGGCACTTGTGAGTTACATCAATGCTTCGATAATGGTTTTGATATTTGTTATTTCCATAACTGGCTGGATGGGAATGGCTAGAATGATAAGGAGTGAAAGTTTTGAAATCGCTTCGAAACCGTATATAAAGATATTAAAGCTTGCTAAGGTTAGCAATATCAAGATAATTTTTAAATATTTTGCTCCACTTTTAGCACCAATATTTTTTATAAGTTTTACATTTGGTGTCGGTGGAGCCATCTTGGCTGAGAGTGGGCTTAGTTTTTTAGGCATTGGCATAACTCCGCCACAAATGAGTTGGGGCAGCATACTAAATGAGGGGAAAGCAGTTATTGATATAGCATGGTGGGTAAGTTTTTTTCCGGGTTTTTTTATATTTTTGGTTATTTTCTCATTAGTTAATATATCTGATTATTTACAGCATAAAACAAATAAACAAGAGAGTTTTGTTGGATAAGATCAAGAGGCTACTTGAAAAAGAGGTTTTAAAAAGAAATTCAAAAAATGAACTGACTCTTGATAGACCAGATCCCTTGCTTGTCGCAACCAAATATAAAGATGAATATATCTCTTTGATTTGTGCTCTGTTTGCCTATGGAAATGTCAATCAAATCATTAAATTCTTACATACTCTGAACTTTAAGCTTTTAAACGAAAATGACGATAAGATAAGAGACAGTTTACAAAATCACTATTACAGATTTCAAAAATCAGAAGATATTATACAATTTTTTATAACTTTAAAAACTTTAAAAAAAGAGTGTGCATTAGAGGATATATTTTACCAAGGTTATAAAATCAAGCAAGATGTAACAGATGGATTAAAAGAGGTTATATCTTTAATTTATGATATAAATGCCTACAGATCAAGAGGCTATGAGTTTCTTATAGGGAAAATCCCAGGGAAAAAGATAAGTTCACCATACAAAAGATGGAATATGTATTTAAGATGGATGGTTAGAGAAGATAATATTGATTTAGGCTTATGGAAAAAAATAGATAAAAAAGATTTACTCATACCTTTGGATACGCATACATTTAAAATTTCGCAAAAAATAGGGCTTTTAAAAAGAAAAACTTATGACTTTAAAGCTGTTATAGAGCTTACAAAAGCATTAAGGTTTTTTGATGCAAACGATCCTGTAAAATACGATTTTGCGATTTACAGAATAGGGCAGGAGAAATTATTAGATTAATCCAAATTTAGTTTAAGAGACCACTGCACAGTATAAACACTTATAATATCAACAGGTAGCTTATAGGCGAGGCAAACTTTGTAAGATAAATTTTTTGAATTAACTTTAGTTAGTCCTTCAAAATTTATATCACAAATCTCACCCAAAACTAGACTTTTATGGGTGTTTATACTGTGTAGTGGTCTCTTTAAAGAACTATTAAATGATTTTTTGGTAAAATTTGGCTAATTTATTAATAGGAAATTCAAGATGAATGAAGTTTTTACCTTTTTAGGTTTATTTGGAGAGGGTCATACTTATCTTTTTGCTTCACATATTATACTTTCTGCCTTGATTGTGCTGGTCTTAGCTAAGACTGCTACATCTTCTTTGCAGATAGTCCCTAAAGGTATGCAAAACATTATGGAAGCATATTTGCAAGGTGTTATTGCAATGGGTACGGATGTTATCGGTAAAGGACGAGCTAAAAAGTATTTGCCTCTTGTAGCAACACTCGGGTTATTTATATTTGTTTCAAATATGATGGAGATAATTCCTGGATTTGAGCCGCCTTCTGGCAATATTAATATGACATTGACTTTAGCAGTAATTGTGTTTTTGTATTATAACTTTGAAGGTATAAGAAAAAATGGTGTAATTCATTATTTTGCTCACTTTATGGGCCCGGTACCTGTACTTGCACCCTTAATGTTTCCTATTGAGATAGTATCTCATCTCTCAAGGATTATATCTTTGTCATTTAGACTTTTTGGCAATATTAAAGGTGATGATTTGTTTGTTGCTGTTTTGCTTATGTTGGCTCCTTGGATTGCACCACTTCCCGGATTTGCACTGATGAGCTTTTCTGCCATACTTCAAACTTTTATTTTTATGATTTTAACTTATGTTTATCTTGCCGGAGCAGTTACTATTGCCGGTGAGTATGAAACCATTTGATGAATAAACATATCTTTGCTTTTATGATTAATTTTTTGCAGGGTGCATCTTGGGCACTTGCAATTATTATAGCTGTTTTTCTTTTTTTAAAAATGCTGCCGTTTGGTGTAATTACAGCTTTGTTTTCAGCACTGTTTGGTTCGTTTATTGGATTATTTTTTGTTTCATTTTTTGAGCTTATAAATATACAAATGAAAAATCTATCTTTAAAAGAAGAAGAGGTAAATCTGCTTCAAAAAATATCAGAGAAACTAACTAAATAATCTTTATTTTATTGAGATTAAGTATATTTAAGATATAATAAATTTAATATTTTTTAAAAGGAACTTTACGGGTGAAAAAATCAATTATAATGGTGTTGGCACTTGGAGCTATGTCTATTCTTGTAGCTAAGCAAAATATACACTCTTTTGTTTTACAAACCGGTCAAACAAAAAGCTATAGTAAAACAAATTATTTTAAAGCTGTAGACAATTCAAGTCCAGACGCGATACACGATGATGGCTGGTATGCTACTGTGAAAAAAATTGCCCCACGAAAGAGTTACACGAGAAACAATAAGACACAAATAATAACCGATAATGTGACAAAATTGCAATGGCAAGATAATATCGGAGCTGCCAAAGTTAGAAAAAATTGGCAAGATGCAAAGAGATATTGCCAAAATCTTACCCTTGGCGGTCATAAAAACTGGAGACTTCCAACGATACAGGAATTACTTAGTATTACAGACTTGAGCGTATTTAAACCAGCTGTTAATACTAAAATATTTAAAAATATTGTATCTGATTATTATTGGTCATCAACTCCTTGCGCAGTTAACACTTCTGATTATTGGGATGTAGATTTTTATGGCGGACATTCATCTCATGATATTAAATATATTTCTAATAATATAAGATGTGTAAGGTCTGAAAAATAAGATATTATATGGTAATTCTATGATGATTTGTTTGGAGAAGATACCCCAAGATTTATATATATTTATAAGGTAGGTACATAAGTGAAAAAGATTTTTTTGGTTTTAATAAGTATAAGTATTGTATTGTTTGCTGATTTTATTAGAAATAGTACAGGTGTAGTTACAGATAATAATACAAAATTACAATGGCAGGATAATTATGGTTTAGCTTCTAATGGCGTAGAAAAAGCTTCCTGGTTAGGTGCTATTAATTATTGTAAAAATTTAAAGCTTGACGGGGGAGGCTGGAAGCTTCCAAATAGAAACGAACTTTTATCTATAGTTGATTATAAAAAGTATGATCCTTCCATAGATAAATATATTTTTAAAAAAACAGTCTCAGATGACTATTGGACATCAACAACTCATGCGTATCGTCCATCTGGTGCCTGGATAGTTAATTTTTATGATGGTAATTCTGTTTATGGCGATAAAAGTATCTACTACTATGTTCGTTGTGTGCGATCTAAGCGATAAATATATACAACTGACCTTTGTGCACTAAACTTATATCACTCAGATATATGTTTAGTGTGTAAGGTCAGTTAATAATTAGTTATTGTAAGAATACTCTATAACCATTCATAATGACCTTTTAAACAAAATAGTGGTAAAATAACTTATTTACTAAGCCAAATCTATTTATTATTTATACTGGATTTGGATATATAAAGGTTTGTAATGTTTGAAGTTGTTATAGGTTTGGAAGTACATATTCAGTTAAATACAAAAACCAAGATATTTTGTTCTTGCCCTACATCATTTGGGGAAGAGGCAAATAAAAATGTTTGTCCTGTTTGTTTGGGGCTTCCTGGAGCACTCCCCGTTTTAAATATAGAAGCTGTAAAAAAAGCTATCAATTTTGGCAATGCTGTAAATGCAACTGTACATAAAAAGTCTATATTCAATAGAAAAAACTACTTTTATCCGGATTTGCCAAAAGGTTATCAAATAAGTCAATTTGAAATACCGATAGTTGAAGGC
>WFMT01000225.1 GCA_015488975.1 Campylobacteraceae bacterium
ACACCGGCTTCATAAACTCCTGTATGCCCTACCATATCGCCATTGGCAAAGTTTACAACTATAAAATCATATTCTTCTTCTATAGCTTTTACAACTGCTTCACCGACTTGAGGTGCACTCATTTGGGGCTTTAAATCATAAGTAGCAATTTTTGGACTTGGTATTAAAACTCTAGTTTCATTTATAAACGGCTCTTCTACTCCGCCGTTAAAGAAAAAAGTAACATGGGCATATTTTTCAGTTTCTGCTGTGTGAAACTGAGTGAGATTGTGATTTGAGATAACTTCACCCAAAATATTTTTAAGTTTTTCACTCTCAAAAAGCACAGGAAAAGGATATGATTTATCATATTCGGTCATAGTTACGATATTTATATTTAAATTACTTCTTTTAAATTCATCAAAATCCTTTAAACCGATTGCTTTACTTATTTCTCTGGCTCTGTCATTTCTAAAATTTGTAAACAAAACTCCGTCATTATCTTTTATACCTTCATAACCTCCAAAGGCGACTGGCTCTATAAATTCATCGGTTATGTTATCATTGTAAGAATTAAGTATATACTCTTGTGGTGTTTTTTGGGTTTTTGGCATTGCCTCAACTATGGCACGGTAGCCTTTTTCGACTCTGTCCCATCTGTTATCTCTATCCATTGTATAGTATCGCCCGCTTATAGTAGCTAAAATAATATCATCATCGCATACAGCTTCAATTTGTGATAAAAAGATAGTGGCGGACTTGGGGTCCACATCCCTGCCGTCAGTTATCATGTGAATATATACTTTGTTGCCATTTTGCTTTGCTATTTTGGCTAAAGCTATAGTATGATTTATATGAGAATGCACTCCACCATCGCTTATAAGACCTATCAAATGGATATCATTACTGTTTTTCAAAAGATTTTTAAGGAGAGGATTTTTTTCTATACTTTCATCTTCTATGGCTTTATTGATTTTAACTAAATTTTGATACAACACTCTTCCGCTTCCTATGCTCATATGCCCTACTTCACTATTGCCCATTTGACCCTCTGGAAGTCCTACTGCAAGCCCTGAAGTTTTAACCATAGAATGCGCCACACTCTCAAAAAGATAGTTATATGTCGGTTTAACGGCATCGCAAAAAGCATTATGTTTGCAAGAGTCGTTAAAACCTATCCCATCAGTTATAACCAATACAACTTTTTTTCTTTGAGCATTCATTTAAAAATCCTTTAAGCAATAAAAACTATCAATACTATTGTTTTATATAATCCGAGTTAAAGTGTTATTTTACTATAATTATCCTTATTTTATTATTCCATCAAGGATTTCTTCATGCTTTATTGGTTTTATGAAACCTATCATTTTAACTTATTTCAATATATAACTTTAAGATCTGGAATCGCTTTTTTTATCGCTTTTTCAATAACAATTTTTTTAATGCCTATTTTTATAAAATGGGCGATCAAGAAAAAAGTAAACCAACCTATTTTCAAACTTGCTCCTGATGCTCACAAAAAAAAGAGTGGAACACCGACTATGGGAGGGGTAGTATTTACTATTTCTATCTTAATCGCAACCTTAATAAGTGCAAAACTTTATAATATTTATGTTATTTTAGGTATTGCTACAATTTTTCTTTTTTCACTGATTGGAGCTAAAGATGACATCTCAAAAATAGTAGGACATACTAATGAATCCGGGTTAAAACCAAAAACAAAATTTGCATTACAAATCTTTTTTGCTCTTATTATTTCATCATTAATTTTCTTTGCTACTAGGGTAGAGCATAATTTATTTGTACCTTTTTACAAATACCCACTTTTAAATATGGGGTATTTTGCGATACCTTTTTGGGCAATAGTTATGATCTCTACAAGTAATGCTGTAAACCTGACTGACGGGTTAGACGGGCTGGCAACAGTACCATCAATTTTTAGCTTTTTAAGCTTGGGTACTTTTGTTTATATGAGTGGTAATGCGATATTGAGTGAACACTTCTTGCTTCCCAAAATCATAGGCATTGGAGAAGTATCTATAATTGTTTCAGCTTTTATAGGTTCTTTAATAGGATTTTTATGGTACAACTGTCATCCTGCGGAAGTTTTTATGGGAGATAGCGGAAGTCTTAGTATAGGTGCTTTTATGGGCTATTTGGCTATAATTTCAAAAAATGAAATACTGCTTATCGTCATAGGATTTATTTTTGTTCTTGAAACACTCTCGGTTATATTGCAAGTGGGCAGTTTTAAAACTAGAAAAAAGAGGATATTTCGAATGGCCCCACTTCATCATCATTTTGAAATACAAGGATGGGCTGAGAGCAAGATAATAGTACGGTTTTGGATAATTGCCATGATAGCAAATATAATTGCACTAATCACTATAAAAATAAGGTGAAATAAATGAAGGAAGAGAGATATATTTCTTTATTTGGATTTGGAAAAACTACACAAGCTATAGCAAAAAAACTTGATAATTATAAAATTTTTGATGATAATGTAGCAAACATCACTCAAAAAGATGGATTCACCATATACCCTGCATCATTGTTCAATCCCGATGAAAGTATTCTGGAGATACCAAGCCCCGGAATTCCACCATATAATTCGCTCATAAAAAAAGCAAAAAATTTACAAAGTGATTATGATTTTTTTCTTCCTTCTCTTGAGTCTTTACTCTCCATCTGGATAAGTGGAACAAATGGAAAAACAACTACAACAAAAATGCTACAACACATATTTAAAGATAAAAATGCACAAATGGGCGGCAATGTAGGCATACCACTATCATCAATAGAAAAAAAAGCATCTATTTATATTTTAGAAACCAGCTCATTCACACTTCATTATACAAATTTGGCAAAACCTGATATTTATGTACTTCTTCCTTTAAGTGATGATCATATAAGCTGGCATGGAAGTTTTGACTCTTACAAACAAGCTAAACTAAAACCATTATCTCTTATGAAAGAAGGAGAAGCTATTTTACTTCCGTATGAATTTAAAGATGAACCTACAAACGGTTTCAAAATACCATACAAAAACAGTAATGATTTAGCAAAATATTTTGATATAGATATAAAAAAAATTGACTTTAGAGAACCTTTTTTACTTGATGCAGTTTTAGCTTTAGGAGTCAGTAAAATATTATTTGACGAATGTGATTATGCCTTAATAAACTCATTTAAAATAGATTCTCACAGACTTGAAGAGATAACAGATAAAAAAGGGAGACTTTGGGTAAATGACTCAAAAGGAACAAATGTTCACGCGACTCTTCAGGCAATTAAAAAATATAAAGATAAAAAACTCTATCATATCATAGGAGGGGATGACAAAGGAGCGGATTTGACACCGCTGTTTGCTATGCTCAAAAAATATAATGTGACTGTATTTGCAATAGGCAGTAATAAAGATAAAATCATAGATTTATCGAATAAATACAACTTGACTTATTGCAAATGTGATACCTTACAAAATGCGGTAAATTTGATAAATAAGAAATTATGTCTAAATGAAGTCGCTTTACTTTCTCCTGCTGCTTCAAGCCTTGATGAATATTTATCATATAAAGAAAGAGGTAATATTTTCAAAGGTTTAGTAGTCTCTTTAAGTTAGTTTTCAAAACTTTTAGATATAATTTCACTCTAAAATTATTGGCTAGATAGCTCAGTCGGTAGAGCAGGTGACTGAAAATCACCGTGTCGGCGGTTCGATTCCGTCTCTGGCCACCACCTCCAATATTTTCCGCAAAAACAGACAATACTTCTTATCTTTAAGCTAAAAAGTTGTAGAATTTTATAATTTTAATTATACAAATTTTTATAAGAGTATTATATGTTTTCAAGAAATAGAATTACAGAAGAGACAGCCCTTTTTGCCAGTGTAGCCAAATGGCTTTTTTTATCTACTATTATAGGCTTGGTTGTTGGTGCCGGTGTTTCCATCTTTTTAAAAATTATACAATACTTTATAGATAGACAAGGCTTACTTCCGTTTCACTATTATTTTTTCCTACCTGTAGCCCTTTTGATCTCTGTTTATTTAGTTATGAAATTTGCTCCTGATGCAGAAGGGCATGGTACAGAAAAAGTTATTCAAGCTATTCATGAAAGAAGCGGTAAAATCGATGTACTGGTTATACCAGTCAAAATTTTAGCTACTATTATAACCATAGCCGCAGGAGGGTCAGTCGGTAAAGAGGGTCCAAGTGCCCAAATAGGCGCCGGAGTTGCTTCAGTAGTAGCCACTTTTTTAAAATTTAGCAATGAAGACAGAAAAGCCATAGTGATATGCGGCATAAGTGCGGGATTTGCCTCAGTTTTTGGGACTCCTATAGCAGGTGCTGTTTTCGGGGTAGAAGTTTTAGTTGTAGGTTCTATCTTATACAGTGTACTCCTACCGTCTTTCATAGCAGGTTTTGCCTCTTTTTTAATTTCTGAAACCATAGGAACTCCATATATCAGTTTTCATTTTGATTTTTTCCCAAAGTATGGATTAAATGAAGTACTTTTTATAAAAGTTGTGATTGCAGGAATTTTATTTGGTCTTATCTCAGACTTAACCATAACTTTTGTTCATGGTGTAGGAAAGTTTATAAAAGAAGAATTGCCTGTAAATTTTATACAAAAAAGTATAATAGGTGGTCTTTTTTTAGTGGGTCTTGCATTGATGTTTGGAGATCAGTATCTTGGTCTTGGTATGACACAGATAGGTAATAGTATAAATAATGCAACAGGAGGAGGAACACATTGGTATGACTTCTTGCTAAAGATAGTTTTTACAGGTCTTAGTTTAGGATTTGGAGGTAGTGGAGGCGTTATAACTCCATTATTTTTTATAGGTTCGACAAGTGGACATGCTATAGGTACTCTCTTGGGCGGAAATGTACAGTTTTTTGCAGCACTTGGACTTGTAAGTATCGTAGCAGGGGCTGCAAATACGCCAATAGCAGCCACCATAATGGCACTAGAGCTTTTTGGCATACAAACCGCACACTATGCAGCCATATCATCCATCATAGCCTATCTTATAACAGGACACAGAAGTATCTATCCTTCTCAAATATTAGCTTTTAAAAAATCTCAATACTTAGAAGTACCGACAGGGCATGACATAGAACATACAAAAGTAGTTGGCACACAATCAGTAACTTTAAATAAATTAAGAGAAAGATGGGGTTCAAAGAAAAAATTAAAAAAAGATGAGGACAATACTCCTAAAGAGTAATGAAACTTCTTATTTTTTTAAAGTCAGGGAACTCTTTTGCTACTTGCTCCCAAAATTCTTTCGAGTGATTTTTATGCTTTATGTGAGAAAGCTCATGTACTACTATGTAGTCAATCTCTTCTAATGCAAGCTTAACACACAAATAGTTAAAGCTAAGAGTATTATCGCTCATGCAACATCCAAGTCTTCTTTTTGTTTTTCTGAATTTTATTTCCTTGGGGTATAAGCTTAGTTTATCACTATAAAATTTTATCCTGTCATTAAAAATCTTTTTTGCTTCTTTTTTATAAAATTCCTCAACTCTTTTTTTACAATCAGCAAAAGTATCTTTATAAAAATATTTAAACTCTTTTTCATCAAACAAAAGATATGTTTTTTTACAATCTTGCTTATAAAAAAAGAGTGGATATTTTTTACCGAGATAAAAGATAGAGCCTTCATTTATATATCTATTTTCTTTTGAAACTCTATTTTTTACCTTTTCGACACTCTTTGCAACCCACTCTTTTTTTTGTTCCAATAATTTTACGGCTTCATTTTTTCTATATGGCGAACTTTTTAAGATCACTTCACCGTTTTTATTTACTTGAATATAAATATTTTTTAGTTTCGGCTTGATTATATGGGTATAATCAAACTCCAAATAATTTTTTCGATATAATAACATAATGATATTATACCATAGGCAAGCAAATGACAAAGATTTTACTACTTGAAGATGATAAGGTTTTGAGTGAATCTCTTATAGAATTATTGGAGTATGAAAATTTTGCCATTACTCATGTAAAAGACGGGGAAGAGGCAATCAATAAAACTTACGAACAAAAATTTGATATGTTCTTATTTGATGTGAATGTTCCTTTTGTCAATGGTTTTGAATTATTGCGCAATTTAAGAGAAAGTGGTGATGAAACTCCTGCAATTTTCCTGACAGCACTGGACGATATAGCATCTTTATCTCTTGGCTTTAAATCCGGAGCTGACGACTACATAAAAAAACCTTTTGATTTTGATGAACTTCTTGTACGAATTAAAGCAATCTTAAAAAGACAATACAACACTTATGACAATGAGATAAAGATAGATAAGTTTTGTTTTGTTATAGATAAAAATGAACTCTATTATGATAATGACTTTATACCGATGACTCCTTATGAGTTAAGATTGACACTACTGTTTTTTAAGAACTTGAATAAAACGATAAGTAAAGAATATATTTTTGATGAGCTGTATTATAATAAAGATGTAGGCAGCGGAGCATTAAGAGTGCATATCAATAAATTGCGAAAGATAGGGCTTCCCATAGTAACTATAAAAGGTATTGGATACCGTCTTGCTTCATCATAAAAAAACAGCCTTTTTGAAGTTTTTTATAACATACTTTTTAAGTGTTGCGATTTTAATACTTATTGCCGGTTTTTTTTATTTTAAAGAGATAAAAGGACAACTTTTAAAGGCTGAGAATTTCTCTTTAATAGAGTATGCGAGACGAATAAAAAAAGGTGAAAATATAGAAAAATTTAAAAGTATGTTTCATCATAGTTATATAAAACAAAATGGAATTTACATAGATATAAAAAATTTTAAAATAACAAAAAATGAATTTATAAAATTTATCCCCACAAGACAAAAATATTTATATCTTATAATTTACAAATCAAAAAAAAGATTTGAACAAAAACTTTTTGATTTAGAATTAAAAATCATCCTAATTCAACTTTTACTTTTACTTATTTTTGCTATCGTTAGCTATTATCTGGCAAAAAGTGCATTAAAACCTTTGGAAGAAAGCATAGACACTCTGGACAAATTTGCAAAAGATTTGATACATGATATAAATACACCTATAACTGCTATGAAACTAAATATAAAACTTTTAGAAAAAAATCATTGCACAAAAGAGACAAAAGCAATAAAAAGATTGAAAAAAAGTATAGAAACGATTTCAGAACTTAGAGAAAATTTAACAATTCTCTTAGAAAAAAAAACTTTTCAAGTAACCTATGTAAATATCTGCAATGTCGTAAAGGATGTTCTGCAACTTCATCAGCCGAATTATCCTCATATAAACTTTAAGTTATATTGTGATACATTATTTGCAAAAACAAACACGGACGCTCTTAAGCAAGTTTTACATAATCTCATCTCAAATGCCTGCAAATATAACACTTTAGACGGATATGTGAAAATATATGTGAAAAAAAATAGATTATATATTGAAAATAGCGGAATTGAAATAAAAGAGATAGATAAAGTATTTAATAGAGACTATAGTCTTCAAGGCAGCAGTGGTATAGGGCTTGATATAGTCAAAAGACTTTGTGATGCTATGAATATTAAGATAGAAGTTAATTCCAATAAAAATGAAAATTGCTTTATCCTGATATTTTAACAAGGAAGTAAAATAACGATAAGCTAACATACATAGTGTATAATCGCATCATAAATACTGACTATAAACACAAGGAAAACAATGAAAAAAATTATATTTACCATAGCAATAATTTTAATAAACGGAATTCTTTATGCAAATACACTGACTATAAAAGAGAGCATAAAAAAAACTCTTTTAAATCACCCGGATATAAAAAGCTTTATGCTTAAAATAAAACAGTCTCAAAAAAGTTATCAATCTGCAAATGCCGATAATTTACCTCAAATAAATCTCCAAGCAGGGTACAATATAACTCAAACTTATCCAGTTACATCAAATAATCATTTTAAAACTATAAATGATAACGGATGGAGCATGGGAATATCTTTAAAACAAAAAATCTGGGATTTTAAAAAGACAAAATACATGATTGAAGCATTTAAATTTGATGAAGATATATCAAAATTATCGCTAAAAGAAGCAAAAAATTTATTAGCATACAAAGTCAAATCTCTTTATGAACTCATGGTTGTACAAAAAGAGGCTATAAAAGTTAGAGAAAAAGACTTGGAATCAAAACAAGCATTGTATCTTCAAGCAAAAGCTATGGTGAAACATGGACTCAAAACAAAAGCTGATGAGAGTCGTTTTTTATCTGCTTTTTACCAAGCAAAAAACAATTTAACCATAGCCAAAACTTCATTTACAAAAGCTAAAGACTCACTATCTTTGTATATGGGAGAAAAAATACCCAATGATGTAAAGCTTCAAACAAATATCATTAAACAAGATTTCAAGTATAACCAGAATATAGAAAAAGAGATACTAAAGAGTAATTACCAAATAAAAATACAAGAGCAAAATATACAAAAAAACAACTTACTTCACAAATCATCTCAAGCTTCAAAGTATGGTTCTGTTAATTTAATTGCTTCATACAATAGACTTGGCACTTTAAATAATTATGACTCAAAACTCATCGGTTTAACACTTAGCATACCTTTATATAGTGGTGGAAGACTAAATGCACAAGAGCAAAAAGCTCGACTTGCTTTTGAGTTGGCAAAAGAACAAAAAAATTCAAAAATTTTAGAATTAAAAGATGAGATTGAGAGTCTGTTAAATGATATAAAAGAATATAAAAAAACCATAAAGGCAAAAAAAGCACAATTATTTTCTGCAAATGAAACAAAAAAAGTTATAGAAGGAAGATACAAAGTAGGACTTGCAACCTATGTAGAAGTTTTAGATTCCATCTCGGTAATATTAAATGCAAAATTAGGGGTTTTGGAAGCTTATTATGCAAAAAGCATGGCAATAGCCAGACTTAAATATTTAAAAGGGGAATTTTAATGATAAATAAAATAGTAAAATATCTTGTAATCTTAGCAATAATAGGCATTGGTGGATTTTTATTTTATAATAAAATTTATATACCTAAAATCACTTACAAAACAACTCTTCCTAAAAAAGGAAATATAAGTGTTAAGGTATTTGGTATAGGAAACGAAGGTGCAAAAGATATATACTCTATAAATGCGGGAGTTAGTGCAAAGGTATTATCCATACTAACTGATGAAGGAAAGTGGGTCAAGAAAGGTGACCTTTTGGTGGTAATGGATGAAGTTAATCTTCCGGAACTTTTAAAAGAAGCGAAGCTTGGGGTCAATAAAGCAAAATTCGACTTTATTGCATCGCAAAAAGAGCTCAAAGGATTTTTAGCACAAAAATCACTTGCTCTTATTACATTTAAAAGATATGATAAATTAAAAAAACAATCTTTTGTATCTAAAGCTGAATATGATAAAGCAAAATCTGATTTATCGCAGATAAAAGCGCAAATAGAAGCCACAAAAGCCCATATAAATTCTGCAAAAATAGGAATCAAAATAGCCAAAAAAGCAGTCGATTCCTTGCAAACGAGAATATCAAGATACAAAATCTATTCTCCGGTTAGTGGGTTTGTTATATCTAAAAATATACAAACGCATCAAGCCGTGCTCCCCAATCAAACAATTTTAGAAATAGTTGATCCTAAAACTGTATGGATAAAAACATACATTGATGAAAAAATAAGTGCAGATATAAAAGTCGGACAAAAAGCCATCATAACACTTCGCTCCAAACAAAATAAAAAACTTAAAGGTTATGTCAAAAGGATTGTCGCCCAAAGTGACCCTGTAACATTGGAAAGAGAAGTAGATGTTGCTTTTGATAAACTGCCTATTCCTTTTTACATAAATGAACAAGCCCAGGTTGTTATAATTACAAAACAATTTAAAAAACTATTGAGAGTTCCTGCAAACTTGATAGTATATAAAGATGAAAAACCCGGTATTTGGATAGTAAAAAACAATAAAGCACACTTCCAAAATGTAAAAATCATAGCAAGAGGCGAAAACTATATCGGAATATCAGGCATCAAAGATAATACTAAGCTACTAATTACATCTCCAGGAAACAAACCTCTTAAAGAGGGTATGAGTCTGCATTTATGATAAATTTAGCTCAAAAAGATGTTTCTCATACTTTGGGTAAATTTATCGTTACTGCAATGGGTGTGGGAATGTTACTTGGAATTGTACTTATCATGATAGGAGTCTATCGGGGGATGATATCAGATGCCAAAGTGCTTATCAATGATATAGGAGCTGATATGTGGATAGTCCAGCAAAATACTTTAGGACCTTTTGCAGAAAGTTCAAGGGTGCATGAAGACTTAAAAGATATAATCCGCGCAGTTAATGGTATAGACAAAACAGGGGCATTGACTTTTCAAAATATACAACTTCCCACCGCTACTAAACCCATAAGAGTTACAGCTGTCGGTTTTGATCCCTACGGCAGCATATCTCCTATAAATCCTTCAAGGATTATAGCAGGCAGAACTTTACGCAGAGATCATTATGAGATAGTAGTAAGTGATAAAACAGGTTTTAAACTAAATAATTACATACAGCTCGGGAGACACAGGTTTAAAGTTGTTGGTATAACTCACGGTACTGTAGCCTCCGGTGGTTCGCCACTTGTTTATATGAGTTTAAAAGATGCTCAAGAGTTACAGTTTTTATTCTCTAACAACCGTATAAGAAATGATAGATTAAGAGGGATAGTAAATAGAAATTCTCATTTGGTAAATGCAATAGTTGCAACTATAAGACCAGGTTACTCACCAGAAATCATAGCAAATGAGATAAGAAAGTACCAACACAAAAGTGTATATACTCAGGCACAGCAAACAGCTATACTTACTCAAAATGTTATCAAAACCGCTTCCAAACAAATCGGTATGTTTACGGCTATTTTAGTTGTGGTTTCTACTATCATTATATCTCTTATCATATATACTATGACTTTAGAAAAGATGAAAGAGATAGCTATCATGAAGCTTATAGGCATCCCAAACAATATGATAGTTAAAATGATAGCTCAAGAAACTATGCTTCTTGGTATTTTAGCTTTTATTTTTGGAAATATTTTTGCTCATTTGATTTATAATAAATTTCCAAAGAGAGTTGTTTTGGAAACTCCCGATGCATTGGGACTTTTTATAGTTATAATCATCGCATCTGTCTTAGCTTCGTTGGTAGCTATCAGAAAGGTCATAAAAGCAGACCCTGCTTCGGCAATAGGAGGATAAATGAACAAACAGAGTATAAAAATTGAAAATATTGTAAAAAAATTCGGCAAAGGCGAAAGTGAAATAACAGTGATTGATGGGGCATCGTTTAGTATAAACAAAGGCGAACTTGTTGCCCTTATAGCTCCCAGCGGAGCTGGAAAAACTACACTTCTTATGATGATAGGATGTGTTGAGACACCTACAAGTGGCATAATTTATATAGGTGATGAAAAAGTTTATGAAAATAAATGGCTAACTAAACAAACAAGAAAAATACGAAGAGAAAAAATAGGCTTCATTTTTCAAGCTCATTATCTTATACCATTTTTAAATGTTATAGAAAATGTTACCCTACTTCCTCAAACCAATGGAAAATCAAAAAAAGAATCAAAAGAGACAGCGATGGAGCTTCTTGATTATTTTGACATTGCCGGTAAAGCTTATGCGATGCCCTCTTCGCTCTCAGGCGGGCAAAATCAAAGAGTGGCGATAGCAAGAGCTTTAGCAAATAAACCAGAAATCATTTTAGCAGATGAACCGACTGCCGCTCTTGATATAACAAGATCGATAGATGTTGTAAAAATGTTAAAAAAAATCGCAATAGATCAAAATGTTGCTGTAGTTATGGTAACTCATGATGAATCAATGCTTCCTTTGTGTGATAGAGTGCTGAAAATAAAAAATAAAAAAGTCATATCCGTAGATACTTCTGCCAATAAAAATATGATATAATTAACTATCTTATACACTTTTTTCTCGAAAGTCTTACTTTTTATAGCTTTAGGGGAGTTGTAAGGACAGTAATTAAAAATAAATTTAGGAGGTATATGATGAATAATAAGATAAAAGTTGTTTGCCCGTATTGCAAAAAGATAAATGCAATTCCTAAAAATAAAGAGATTAAAAAAGCAAACTGTGGAAGTTGTGGCAAATCTCTTTTAGAGACTCATCCTGTCTCTATTGGAGATAATGATTTTGATAAAATTGTGCAAAACAGTGATATCCCTGTTGTTATTGATTTTTGGGCTCCGTGGTGCGGACCTTGTAAGATGATGGCACCAAACTTTGAAGCTGCGGCAAAAAAGTTTCCGCTTAAAGCAGTATTTGCAAAAGTCAATACTGAAGAATATCCTTATTTATCTCAAAGATTTGGCATAAGAGGCATCCCTACTACCATAATCTTTAAAAACGGAACTGAAGTTCACAGAGTTTCCGGTGCACTTGATGAACATTCTATCATAAACACAGTAACTAATTTTATCTAAAAGGCTGCATGAATGAATATATTTTTAAAAACAATTAGTAGCGTCAATGATGAAACAAGAATAAGAATACTTAGATTTATCTATATAAATAAAAATATTTGTGTGTGCGATATACAGACTTCATTCAACATGATACAATCTCGTATTTCAAGACATCTTAACATTTTAAAAGAAGCCGGTTTTTTAAAAGTCAGCAGAAAAGGAAGGTGGGCATATTACAGTATAAGATCTCCCCTTGATGAATTTAGACAACATATTTTAAAAGAGATAGGATTTTTAGAACTTGATATACCGGATTTTAAAACAAAATGTGACGTATAACCTTCCATGAAGAGAATGATTTCATTTTTTAAATGCAATTTAAGTATCATCGCTCTAATCAATCCATCATATTAAATTTATGCAAAACCAAAGACTCTCTTATATCTTTGCTCTAAGTGCCGTGTTACTGTGGTCAACGGTTGCTACTGCATTTAAAATATCTTTGAGAGTGCTATCTCCTGTTGAGCTTCTTTTATATTCATCTTTGACTTCACTTCTGTTCTTAACGACTGTGCTAGTTGTAAAAAAAAAGATAAAAATCGCTTTTAATTATCTAAAAGAACATTTTTTTCTTATTTTGATATTAGCAACTATAAATCCTTTTCTTTACTATCTTGTTTTATTTAAAGCTTATAACTTGCTTCCTGCGCAAGAAGCTCAATCCATAAATTACACCTGGGCATTAACTCTTTCATACTTATCTGTTATCTTTTTAAAACACAAACTTTCTGTTTATGATATTTTAGCAGGTATTATCGCATATTTTGGAGTTTTGATAATAGCAACCAAAGGAAATATTTTTACACTTCATTTTTCAAACAGTTATGGAGTTTTTTTAGCACTTTTTAGTACGATACTTTGGTCGTTTTATTGGATATTTAATACAAAATCAAAAGTTGATCCTGTTATAGGGCTGTTTTGCAACTTTTTAGTCGGAGTTATATTAATACTTATTTATTTTATTTCATTTAGTCATTTTCAAACACTTAACATAAAAACTGTATTATCATCTGTATATGTGGGATTTTTTGAAATGGGAGCAACATATGTATTATGGCTTAAAGCATTAAAATATAGCACAAGTACAAGTAAAACAGCCAATTTGATATTTTTATCTCCTTTTTTATCTTTGATATTTATCCATTTTATCGTAGGGGAAAAAATAGAAACTTCAACAATTATTGCACTTGTTTTTATATTTTTAGGCTTGATAATACAAAGAAAAAAAGTAAAAACATAGTATAATTGTCTGATTTTACATACTTTTTTCTCGAAAAGCCCTGCTTTTTGTAGCTTTAGTGTGTAAGGTTAGTCATTATAAAAAAGAGGATAACATGGAAATAATACTAAAACAAATCGATGAGTATAATAACAGATTGCAAAAAGATATTTTAAATATTGTTCAAGATCAATCCATACCTTTAACAGAAAAAAACAGACTAATGGAACCAATAGCTGATCAAAAAAAAATACTTATTTACACGAAAGAGTCTCTTTTAAAGATAAAAAATAAAAAATATGAAGCTAAATGTAGTATGTCGGAAGTTAACAATAAATAAAATCATGCTATAATTACTTACCTTACGAACTTTTTTCTCGAAAAGTCTTACTTTTCTTAGCTTCAAGGGGTTGTAGGGACTTCGAGTTTCTGCCATTATAGAGAGCTTTGCTCATTATAGTGCATAAGGTCAGATAATTATTTCTTATTTTAAAATGGGGTACAATAATGAACTTAAACAATGAACAAATGTTAAAAACTATGCTTGAAATGCAACAAACATTAAATGATAATACAAATGGAAAAGGATGGGAAAGCGGATACAATAAATATAACCGCATAATTAGTTGGAAAAGATGTATTTATATGGAGTGTACCGAGTTGATAGACAGTTTTACCTGGAAACACTGGAAAAATATAAACGGCTCTCCCGACTGGCAAAATATACAGATAGAAGTTATTGATATCTGGCACTTTATCATGAGTTTGGCACTTG